>CAZRDG010000033.1:0-13162 GCA_964598775.1 uncultured Lacinutrix sp. | reverse complement strand
ATGCCACCAAAAACTAAGGAACTTCCTTCTGATGAAGAAATGTATTCGTACTTTGAACTTGCAGAATCTACTGCAAGAGGTGCAGGTGTATCAGTAATGCCTTATAACAATCCTGATGCAGCTGGTTATCATGCGCTTTCAACCGAGCTTCTTCTAAAACTTGCTGAACTACCTAATATAGATGCCCTTAAAATATCTACAATTGATGTTTCAATTATTGAAACGATGATGTTGGCAAACAAAGATTTAAAAATTTTGGCAGGTGTTGATACCGTAACGGTACATGCAGGACTTGCTGGTGCATGTGGTGGAATTACAGGAGTTGGTTGTATTTTTCCAAAAGCTAGTGTTAGCATGCAGGAATATGTTTCAAACGGACAATGGGCCGAAGCAAATAAAATTTCTCAGGCAATGAATTCCATCTCGTATTTAGATGCTCAGCCACTACTTATGGAATATCTTAAGCTTGCTATGGGAATTCATCATAATGATGTTCCTGGAGGACTTCGTACCTTTGGTAAGAAATTAACTCAATACGAAATTGATGATGTCCGAGCAAGATATATTATGGCAAAAGAAAGACTTGAAGTTCTGGATTTAATAGGTTAAGCCTTTTAAATTTTAAAAAAAGAGAAAGCTTCGTTTTTATAGAAGGAATAATAAAAACATTTAAAAAATAAGTGAAGATGATTACAGGAAAAAACCAGATAGAAAATGCACTTTCGGTAGGGCAAAGAGCTTCAACAGAACCTCAATCACTAACACAGAAATTTCTGTGAAAATAAAAATTTCAATAACTTTAAAACGTATTTGAAAACGATATAATACACATACATGCTAGACATAAGACCAACATGCGAACATTGTAATAAATCATTGCCATACAATTCTAGTGAGGCAATGATTTGTACGTTTGAATGCACGTTTTGTAAAGATTGTGTTGAAAATGTATTGCAGCACGTTTGTCCTAACTGCGGAGGTGGTTTTGAAAAGCGACCAATTAGACCAAAAGAATTACTCGAAAAATATCCAACTTCGGCAAAAACAGTTCACAAACCTGTGGATGTTGAAGCACATTTAAAAAAAATAAAAGAAGCATGATTACAGGAAAAAATTATATAGGAAATACACTTTCAGCCGAAGGTAATAAAACTTACAAAACATTCAATCCTCAATTAAATATTGAGAACGAACATACATTCTATGAGGCAACTTCAGATGAAATAAACGAAGCCGTAGAATTAGCTGCAAAGGCATTCAAGAGTTTTAGACATACTTCTGGAAAGCAAAAAGCAGATTTTTTAAATGCAATTGCTGATGAAATTTTGGCGCTAGACGATGAACTTATTAATGTGTATCGTTCTGAGTCTGGATTACCAGAAGGAAGAGCAAAAGGGGAACGTGGAAGAACCGTTTTTCAATTGCGTTCATTTGCTGATTTAGTTGCAGAAGGTTCATGGGTTGAAGCAACCATAGATACTGCAATTCCTGACAGACAACCATTGCCAAAATCTGATATTCGAAAAATGAATATTCCTTTAGGACCAGTTGTGGTTTTTGGAGCGAGTAATTTCCCTTTAGCATATTCAACGGCTGGAGGTGATACTGCAGCGGCCTTTGCAGCCGGCTGTCCAGTTATTGTTAAATCTCATCCTATGCATGCTGGAACAGGAGAATTAGTGGCTTCAGCAATTATTAAAGCTGCCAATAAAACAAACATGCCAAATGGTGTGTTTTCAAATTTAAACAGCTCAGGAATTGAAGTTGGAGTACAATTAGTAAAACATCCTGAAGTGAAAGCAGTTGGTTTTACAGGAAGTATTCGTGGAGGACGTGCGTTGTTAGATTTAGCAGCGCAACGTGAAGAACCCATTCCTGTTTTTGCTGAAATGGGAAGTATAAATCCAGTTATAATGCTACCAAATGCATTGAAGAATAGGAGTGAATCTTTAGCTAAGACCTATGCAAGTTCAATAACCCTTGGTACAGGACAATTTTGTACAAACCCTGGATTAATTATTGGAATAAAAGGAAATGATTTAACAAACTTTATATCAACTTTAGCTAATGAAATTGTTAAAATTGAGCCATCATGCATGTTGCATCCGAATATTTATGGTGCTTATGAAAGCAATAAGGCAAAAGCTTTGGCTCAGCCGGAATTAAGTGTTGTCGCAAATTATGATACTGATGTAAAAGAAAACTATGCAAGGCAAGCTATTACTACCGTTGAAGGGAGAACATTTTTGGCTAACACTACACTTCATCAGGAAGTTTTTGGACCATTTTCAATGGTGGTTCAATGCGAAAATGTTGAGCAGATGGAAGCCATTATTGGTAATCTTGAAGGTCAACTTACAGGTACATTAATTGCAGATGGCGAAGCAGAACAGTATTCAAATATTATTTTAGCATTACAAAACAGAGTAGGTCGTTTAATATACAATGGTGTGCCAACAGGCGTTGAGGTTTGCCCTTCAATGGTTCATGGTGGTCCTTATCCAGCTTCTACAGATAGTCGTTTTACTGCTGTTGGTATTAACTCCATAAAGCGTTGGGTGAGACCATTCAGTTTTCAAGATTGGCCAAATCATTTACTTCCTGATGAATTAAAAAATGAAAACCCATTAGGAATTTCCCGAAATGTTGATGGCAAGCAAACGAATCAAAAAATTTAATTTAAATATAGTGATATGAAAAGCTTCAGACCCTTATTAGTTATTTTTTGTGTTGGATTATTATCCTTTCAACAGCCTTCAGATTCTGATGAATTAAATTCTATTATTGCTAAATATGAAGCAGATAGAGAGTATGAATTTGACAGCTATGAATCCGTTGAAAATACAGCAAAATACTATCAAGTTGAAGCTGACTTTTCAAAGAAATTAAAAGAAGAATTAGAGCAAGTCTCAGAAGAAGGCTTATCTGAAACTGAAAAAATTTCAAAGGAATTATTACTGTTCGTTTTACAAGACAAAATAGATTCCAATACATTTAAAACGTACTTAAACACTATTACCAATGAATCTGCTTTCCATCTTAATTTAAGTAGAATGGGGAATCGGACACTGAATAATAAAAATCAAGTTATTGATTATTTAGTACGACTTGAAAATTTACCAAAAAGGATTGACTACAATATCGATATATTGAGAGCCTCAATAAAGGAAGGAATGGCTCAACCTCTTGCTGTTTTTAATAATTATGACGATACTTATAATAAGCATATAGTTTCTGATGTAACTCAAAGTGAATTTTATAAACCATTTTTAAATTTACCCGAATCATTATCCACCACTGAAAAAGATTCGATCATACAAGCTGGGAAAGTAAGTATTCAAAAAAATGTAGTTGATGAGTACAAAAAAATTAAACGCTTTTTTCAAGATGAATATTTTCCAAACACGAGAAAAGGTTTAGGGATTTCGACCACACCAAATGGGAAAGAGTTTTACCAAAATAGAATCAATTATTTTACGACGAGTGATCAGTATACTGCTGATGACATCCATCAAATTGGTTTAAATGAGGTCGCTCGCATCAAAGCTGAAATGCAAAAAATTATAGATGATTTAGGTTTTAAAGGAAGCTTTGCCGAATTTTTAGAATTTCTAAGGACAGACGAGCAATTCTACCCAAAAACGGCAGATGAATTATTAATGTTCGCTCGTGACATTTCAAAAAGAATAGATGCAGAATTACCTAAATTTTTTAAAACATTACCAAGAAAACCTTATGGAGTTGTTCCAGTTCCAGCAGACCTTGCACCAAATTATACAGGAGGGCGTTATTCGGGTTCTTATAGTGAAACAACAGCAGGTTTTTATTGGGTAAATACGTATAATTTACCTAGCAGAACCCTTTATACTATCCCTGCTTTAACAGCTCATGAGGCTGTTCCAGGCCATCATCTACAAATTTCTTTGAACAATGAATTGCCAGAAACTATTCCAAGTTTTAGAAGACGATTATATTTATCAGCTTATGGCGAAGGATGGGGATTGTATTCCGAATATTTGGCTGAGGAAATGGGAATTTATACAACACCTTATGAAAAATTTGGTCAGTTAACTTATGAAATGTGGAGAGCCTGCAGGTTGGTAGTTGATACTGGAGTGCATGCAAAAGGATGGACAAGACAACAAATGTTGGATTATATGGCAAAAAATACAGCCTTATCCATTCATGAAGTAACCACAGAAACAGATCGTTATATATCTTGGCCAGGACAAGCGTTATCTTACAAGATTGGTGAAATTAAAATTAGAGAACTTCGTAAAAAAGCTGAAGAAGCTTTAGGCGATAAATTCAACATTCGGGAATTCCATGAAGTGATACTTGAAGAAGGAACTGTAACACTTTCAATTATGGAAAAACGAATGGATGCTTACATACAGAAAAAACTAAATGAGTAGATCAAAATTTGTTTGCATTGATGCACACACTTGCGGAAATCCTGTACGTGTAGTCACTGAAGGACATCCAAACCTGGTTGGTGTAACAATGAGCGAAAAACGTCAGCATTTTTTAAAAGAATTTGACTGGATTCGTAAAGGTTTAATGTTTGAACCTCGAGGCCATGACATGATGAGTGGCAGTTTTTTATTTCCACCTCACAATCCAGAAAACGATTTTGCCATTTTATTTATTGAAACTTCTGGCTGCTTACCAATGTGTGGACATGGTACCATTGGCACCATTACTATAGCGATTGAAGAAGGTTTAGTAACTCCAAAAATTCCTGGAAAAATTAAAATGGAGGCTCCAGCTGGTTTGGTTGAAATTGAGTATCAACAATCCAACGGGAAGGTTGAATGGGTTAAATTGACTAACGTAAAAAGTTATTTGGCTGCCGAAAATTTAACTGTTGAATGTCCTGAACTTGGTGAGATTAGCTTCGATGTTGCTTATGGTGGAAACTATTATGCTATTGTAGATCCTCAAGAAAATTTCTCTGGAGTGCATGATTTTACGGCTAGCAAGATTGTACAATACTCACAAGTAGTTAGAGAACGAATAAATAAAAAATATCCAAATCTATTTATTCATCCAGAAAATGAAACTATTCGTGATGTCACACATATGTTGTGGACAGGAAATCCTATCGATCCAACGTCTTCAGGCAGAAATGCGGTATTTTATGGAGACAAAGCCATTGATCGTTCACCATGTGGCACAGGAACATCAGCTAGATTAGCACAGTTATTTGCTAAAGGAAAATTAAAAGTAGGTGAGCCATTTATTCATGAAAGTTTTATTGGAAGCAAATTTATTGGTCGAGTAGAAAAAGAAACTACTTTAGACGGCAAATTGGCCATTGTGCCAAGTATTCAAGGCTGGGCAAAAGTGTATGGTTATAATACTATCTTTATTGATGATGAGGATGATCCTTATGCACATGGATTTCAAGTGATTTAAAATATTCTAGACATGAAACAGATTACAATTTTACTAGTAACAATGATGTCGCTATCAGCAACTTCAAAGGCACAAGAAATTACCCAAGATGATTATAGTCGCGCAATCAGTTTTATGTATGACAATGTCTATAACAAAACGGTTTTCAACCTATATACCAATGTCAATTGGTTTAAAGATGGTTCAGGTCTTTGGTTTAATGATTACAGTAAAAACAACAAATCTTATAAAACAGTTAACTTTAAAAACCATAAAGTTATTGATTTGTTTGATCACCAAAAGTTGGCTACTGCCCTAAGCAAATTGAATGATAAAACTGTTGAAGTAAATAATATATCTGTTTCCAATATTGAAAGACTAAAGGATGGAAATTTGGATTTGAGTTTTGAAGGCAAGACCTATACTTTGAAACTGAAATCCTATGAACTTCAATTGAAAGAAGAAGAAAAGCAAGAAGAAAACAGTGAATTTGAATCTAAATCACCAGATGGAAAATGGATTGCTTACTCTAAAGATTATAATCTATACATAAAATCAACTGAGAACAATCGAGAATATCAATTGAGCTCAAAAGGTGAAAAGGGTTATGAATATGCTTCTTGGTATGGATGGTATGATAAGATGGAAGGCGAAAATGGTGAACGTCCAGAGCGATTTTACGTGAATTGGTCTGAAGATTCTAAATGGATAGCAACTAGTATTGTCGATACGCGAACTGCCGAAAAAATGTACATGTTAGATCATAGTATCGATTCGCTTTACAAACCAAAATTATTATCCTACTATCGTGGTTCGCCTGGAGATACTACCATGGTAAAGATTACTCCAGTTTTCTATAATGTTGGAACGAAAAAAGAGGTGAGGACTAATTTACCAACTGGAACTCACATTAATTCAGTAGCCATTGAAGCCATGAAAAAGTCGGGAGAATTGTTAGCTGGTTATTCCGAAAGAGGATATAAAAAAGAAATTCTAAAGTATGTCAATTTAAATAACGGAAAGGAAGAGATCTTAATTGAAGAAACTAGCGAAACAAACATTGATAATTTTTGGTTTCGTCAATTTCAAGACAAGGAAAAAATCATTTTCTTATCAGAGCGAAGTGGTTGGCGACAATTATATGTGGTTGATTTAAAAACCAAAGAAACAAAGCCTTTAACTACTGGAAATTATTACATAAATTCCGTAGCACATACTGACGAAAAAAAGGAAAATATTTACTTTCTAGCTTCAGGAAAAGAGCCTAATGCAAACCCATATCATCAAAAGCTGTATAGAGTCAATTTTAAAGGTGAAGTCACATTATTAACGCCTGAGAATACACATCATATGGTTGATTTTTCAGAAGATGGAACATATTTTGTTGATAATTATTCAACCATTAATATTCCAACACTTACAGTTTTAAGAGATTCGAGAAATGGAAAAATTCTTGCAGAATTAACAAAAGCTGATGTTTCCGAAGTTGTTTCTAAAGGCTGGCAATCACCAGAAGTTTTTGAGCTTATAGCCAAAGATGGGAAAACGACTATTTACGGTGCTATCTGGAAGCCAACAAATTTCGATGCCTCTAAATCTTATCCAATCATTGATGCTACATATACTGGACCACATACACAGGTATTCCCAAAATCGTTCGATAGAGGGATGAGTAATCAATCCTTAGCAGAATTTGGTTTCATTGTAGTTGGAGTTGATGGATTGGGAACTTCAGGACGCTCAAAAGAATTTCATAACCATTCCTATAAAAACATGGGAAATAATTTAGAAGACCATGTATTAGCAATAAAACATTTGGCTCAAAAATATTCATGGATTAATATTGAAAAAGTTGGTATTTTTGGTCATTCGGCTGGAGGTTATGACACAGGAAGAGCGATGTTGGGTTTCCCAGATTTTTATAAAGTTGGTGTGGCGAGTTCTGGAGATCATGATTTTAGAATGGAAAAGGCTTGGTGGCCAGAAATGTATCAAGGTTGGCCAGTTGATGAGACTTATGAAAAAGTGTCAAACATTACTAATGCGGGAAATTTAAAAGGAAAATTATTATTGGTTCATGGTGGTATTGATGATAACGTAAATCCATCAGCAACTTTTAAATTGGCGGAAGCTTTAGTCAATGCAGATAAGGAGTTTGATTTATTAATTTTTCCTAGTCAGCGGCATGGTTATGAAGGTAAAGCTCGAAATTATTTTATTAAAAAACGTTGGAATTATTTTATTGAACACTTATTGGAAACTAAACCAATTTGGGATTTTAAATGGGATTAAATGAGTAAAAATATTATTGTTATTGGTGGTGGAATTATTGGATTAAGTTCTGCATATTACCTTCAAAAAGAAGGACATCAAGTTACAGTTATAGATCAATCTGGTCTTAATGGTGGTGCTTCATATGTTAATGCTGGATATTTGTCTCCCAGTCATTTAATTCCATTATCTGCTCCAGGAGTGATGAAAAAAGGATTAAAATGGATGTTTAATCCATCAAGTCCTCTATATATTAAACCTCGCTTGGAAGCTGATTTTTTACAATGGGCTTGGGCTTTCAATAAGTCTTGTAATGCTTCACATGTTGAAAGAGCAGCTCCAGTAATTAGAGATATATCAGTACTGAGTCAAGAGTTATATGATGATATAAAAAGAACTGAAAACTTTAATTATCATTACGATAAGAAGGGACTATTTATGCTTTGTCAAACAGAAAAAATGCTGGAAGAAGAAGTAAAAGCAGCTGAATTAGCGCAACAACTTGGTCTAGAAGCAAGAGAAGTGAGCAAAGCTGAAATAAAAGAACTAGAGCCTAATGTTGAAATAAATGCAATTGGTGCTGCTTATTTTAAATGTGATCACCACACAACTCCTCATGAGTTTATGAAAGAGCTAAAGCAATACTTAAAAGACTCAGGAGTCAAATTTTTTATTAATGAAAAGGTTGAAGATTTAGAGGTGAATCGCAAAGAAATAGTAGCTGTAAAAACCAATAAACAAATTTTAAAAGCAGATGAAGTTGTTCTTGCGGCAGGTTCGTGGTCAAATTTATTGAGTAAAAAATTAGGACTAAAATTATTACTTCAAGCCGGAAAAGGATATCGCATAAACACAGAAAGAGAAACAGGAATTACCATTCCAGCAATCTTAGCGGAAGCCAAGGCAGCAGTAACACCTATGAATGGGTTTACACGTTTTGCTGGTACTATGGAGATTGCAGGTATCAATCACAATATCAATAAAGTTCGAGTTGAGGCTATTGCCAATGCGGCGAAAAGGTACTATCCAAATATTGAATTAACTGAAGAAGAAAAAGATAATGCAGCTTGTGGTTTGCGTCCAGTATCACCTGATGGATTACCTTACATTGGAAGGTCAAATAAATGCAAAAATCTTACCATTGCTGCTGGTCATGCCATGATGGGTTGGAGCATGGGAACGGGAACGGGAAAGCTGGTTGCTGAAATTATTTCTGAGCAAAAGCCATCACTAAATTTATCACCATTTAATCCAGATAGAAAGTTTTAATCATCTAGATTCATTCGCATCGTGATAAGATGTTTTTTTAAGCCAACTTTTTCATAGGCTCTTATGGCCGAAGGATTGTCTTCATAAACATCCAATCGGATTTCAGAAATATTTCGGTCTTTACACCATTTCAATAAAGTATCCATAATAAGTTTGTTATACCCATTACCGCGATGTTTTTCAGGAACAAACATAAAACCTAAATAACCTTGTTTTTTATGTTTGAGGTAATGCCTATCGTCTTTTATTTTGGCATAACCAGACGCTACCAATTCGTTGTTTATTTCAACAACAAACAAATCAGACTCTTCATTTGTCATAATTTCAGAGAGGTCATAATATACAACAGGTCCATCTTTAATTGTCGGATCCATTGGACGTTCTGCTTCAACAAGACCATTCATGAATTCCATTAAAACAGGGAGGTCTTTTTGAGTTGCTTTTCTAACAATTGGGTTCATAATTAATAGTGTTTCATAAAATCTTCAGCAAGAATTTTTCTTAAATAGAATAATAATTCTTTAGCGTTTTCTATACTAAAAACAATAGGTGGTTTAATTTTCAAGACGTTATGATTAGGACCATCAATACTCATTAAAATACCATGATCTTTCATTCTGTTAGCTAAATAGTCGGTTTGTTCTGCTAATGGATTCATATTATGATCAACCATTTCAATACCTAGAAACAATCCCTGACCACGAACATCTCCTATGATGGGATACTCGTCTGAAAGCTTTTTCAATTCATCTTTTAAAAACTCACCAACTTCTAGTGCGTTTTCTTGAAGTTTTTCGCGTTTTACAACACGCAAAACTTCAGTGGCTATTGCACATGACACAGGATTGCCACCAAAGGTGTTGAAATACTCCATGCCATTGGCAAATTTTTCTGCGACTTCTTGTGTGCACGCCACAGCTGCAACAGGATGACCATTGCCAAGTGGTTTTCCAATAGTAACAATGTCAGGAACTACATTATGTAATTGAAATCCCCAAAATGTTTTTCCCATGCGACCACAACCCGTTTGGACTTCATCCGAAACACAAACACCTCCAGCTTCTCGAATTAAACCATAGGCTTTTGGTAAAAATCCCTGAGGTAATTCAACTTGGCCACCACAACTAATAATGGGTTCAATAATAAAGGCAGCAACATTTCGTCCTTTGCTTTTAATAGTGTCAATACATTGTTTAACTTCTAAAGCGTATTGTTCTGCTGTATTTTCACCTCGATATTTTCCTATAAATGTATTAGGTATTGGAAAAATATGCGTGTGTTCTGGAGCACCTTTTCCACCTTTTCCATCAAACTTATATGATGAAATATCAACACACATATTCGTATTACCATGATATCCAACCTCACTAGCTACGACGTCTTTTTCTCCTGAATAGGCTTTGGCCATTCTAATAGCTAACTCGTTTGCTTCACTTCCTGAATTTACAAAATGTAAAACGTTTAATTCTGGTGGTAAGGTTTCAATAAGTTCTTTGGCAAGTTCATTAATGTTGTCATGCAAGTAGCGTGAATTGGTGTTAATCAGAGCCATTTGTTCTTGTCCAGCTTTCACAACACTAAAATGTTCATGACCAACATGTGCTACATTATTGACTGTGTCTAGATATTTTTGAGCATACTGATCCATGAGATAAACACCTGCACCTCTAACCATTTTTAATGGTGTTTTGTATTGTAAACTCAAGCTTTTACCGAGATGCTGTTTTCTGTAAGTAATGAGTTCATCGTTAGTTTTATGATTTGAATTATTAAGTGCCTCGGATTTAAACAGTAGATTTGGATCTGGACATAAGCCTTCCCAAACATTGAGTTGTCTAAAATAAGCAACTCCTGGAAAATCAACTTTATAGTCTAGCATCGACATCATAATTTGAAAATGTAAATGTGGTGCCCAATTTCCATTTTCAGGATAGTTGCCTAATTCAGCAATTTTTTCGCCTTTATTAATGATATCGCCAAGTTTGTGCTTTGTCGCACTTTCAACAGTGTTATGACCATAAAGTGTGTAAAATTCAAAATCTTCAACGCGATGTTTTAGAATAACTAATCCTCCATATTCTTTATCACCTGCATCATTGCAAGCGGTCACCACTTCGCCATCAAACAAGGCATGAACAGGTGTGTTGGCATGAAACCAAAAATCAATTCCTAAATGAATAGTTCTACTCTCACGACCATTGTTTCCAATTTTATCATAAGCAGTTGAGGTGTATAAAGCACGAGGCTCCAAATAACCACCAGCAAGAACTTTTTTAGGATATTCAGCCTGCAATCTGTCAATTTTAAGCTGAAACAAGTCCAAATCATTAAAATTTTCTTGATGACCAACCCATTTGCTAGACACACTTAAATCGATATGATGGAATTGGTCACTTGGGGCTGTAGGGAATAATTCAGACACTTTAAATTGATAAGTTGAAGCCCATCTATTGAATTTTTCAGTATCAGGATGCGCCGTATAACCGCAAGCAACTCTAAAACTGAAATGTGCAAAATCTGAACTGATATTAAACCATTTTTCAAGTAATTCCCAAGCTGGTTTTTCGCTAACAAGAAGATATTCATTATCAGGCTCTTTAACTTTATTGATAGCCGATTTTGTAACCGAAATCACCAAACGCATAGCAATGCAATTGTAAAGATGTTTCAGCTCATTTTCTTGTAATGGGAAGGATTTATGGTAACCTTGCACAATGGCTAATGAAGCATCTAAAGGATCATTATGATGCATAATGGCATAAGCACATGTAGTGGCCAAATCATTTATTGTTTGCGTAAAAACGGCATCTCCATAATCAATAACTGCTTTTACTTTAGGTTGTAATACATCGTTTGAAACAACGATATTATTATCATTTCCGTCATTATGAATCACACTTTTTCGTAGTTGAGAATAGTCTTGCTGTGAGGCTTCGAATTCATTCTGAAAATATTCTAATATTTCTTTTTCGTTTTCTGCAAATAAATTAAGATACTCTTTAGTCCACAGTGATTGGGCTGTATCCCAATCTAATTCACGACGAGCTTCATTGTGAAAGAATCCTTGTAAAGCTTTAGTAAGTAATCCACTTTGCTTACCTAAACTATAGCGTAAGTTATTCAATTGAGGGTTGACTTGACTCCAAAGCCTGCCTGAAATCCAGGTTAAAAGCCTAACAAATCTTTTGTTGCCTTGTTTATCAACGATTGAAGAAATGGCATTTTTATTATTGTCCTTTATGACTTTTGGAGCAATTGCGTTTTCATCATTTTGATTTATATAAGCTATAAGCTGTTGTTGAAAATCTAAATAGTTTTCATTTTCATTTGGGCGTGAAATTTTTAGAATATAATCTTCACTATGCTCTGTATTGATTCTGAAATTAAAATCAATTTCACCAGGAAGTTCTAGCGCTTTTCCTTTGATATTATAGAGTTGAAAAAGAATATTTTCGGCTTCTTGTATTGATATTTTTATATCAGTATAGTTCATGTTTATTCAACTAATTTTGATTGTAAAAAGTTTTGCTTAAAGGAATAAAATCATCAGCTGTTTTGTTTTCAAAAGGAATTATATAAAAGCTGTAACCATGCTTTTGATTTCCTTTGAATTGATATTTTTCTTGAGGTTTAGACCACCAACTATCATCACCAGCCAGACCTCGTTGTCCTAAATCGACGTTGAGTTGCACTAAATCTTTTTCCGTGATGTCAATGGTGTGTTTACTTTTATTAGAATTGTCATAATCCAATCCAGGAGTCGTATCAAAATCTTCATTTTCCATATGTAATGCACTAAAGCTCAAATAATTTTCGGAACCTGATACGAAAAGCAATCCATTGTTTTGCTGATTTGAAATTGCCATCCAACGTGTGTCAGTTTTGTATCCATTGTCTTGTGGACGAATATATGGAACGTATTGTTCGCTAACTTTTGATGAATATAAATCGACAAAAGCTGAGGCCATTCTATCTTGATAATTTTCATGTGGACCACGACCTAGATAACTTAGATTTTCATAAGATTTGGGCAGTTGTAAACGCATACCAATTCTTGGAATGTCTCCTTCATATGAGGTTTCATTCAACGTGTTTTCAATGTGAATGATGCCATTTCCATACATCGTATAGTTTGAAACGAAAGTAGTTTCAACTCCAGGTAAATTATAAATTATTGTTATTGAAACTGAACCATTTTCTAAAGCTTTATGGTCAACACTTGATG
>CAZRDG010000032.1:0-13717 GCA_964598775.1 uncultured Lacinutrix sp. | reverse complement strand
AGGCGATAGAGCTCAGTTTTTAAAAGCTATTTATAATGATGGAAAAGTTGAAATTCTAGAAGGACAAAATTCGTCAATGTTACACACCTTTGCCTTGGCTAATGCTTTAGTTTATTTGGCTGACTATGATGAATCAATTAAAAGAAATGACGAAGTTGAAGTTATTCTACTTCCAATAAACTAACATAATGAATTATAAAATAAAAAGTAGAATTTGGATTGAAGCCGATGGGAGTATTCTATTAGGAGAAGGACGAGTTAGCCTTCTCAAAGCTATTGATGAAGAAGGTTCGCTGTCAAAAGCTGCTAAAGCATTAGGGATGTCTTATAAAAAAGCATGGTCACTTATTGATGCTGTAAACAAGCGAGCTGAAAAACCCGTGACAACTACAAGTATTGGTGGTAAAGGTGGTGGAGGTGCAGAATTAACAGATTATGGAAAGTCCTTAGTTGAAGCCTTTGAAACCATCAATGAAAATTGTTGGGAATTTTTAGACGAACAAATTAAAAACACAAAGTTTAAGTGATTTTAGAGATTGAACATATATGGCTCTTTTTGCTCACACTTCCAATTGTAGCATTTTTGTATGCAAGTGTTGGTCATGGAGGTGCGAGTGGTTATTTAGCGCTAATGGCTATTTTTTCGTTCGCACCAGAAACCATGAAACCAACTGCATTATTACTCAATTTATTTGTGGCAGGAATTGCGTTTTACCATTATTATAAAGCTGGTTATTTTAACAAAAAACTGTTTTTATCGTTTGCCTTAGCTTCAATTCCATTGGCTTTTGTTGGAGGTATGATTGAAGTTGATGCCTCTATTTATAAAAAAGTACTAGCTGTACTTTTAATTTTTGCCATCCTAAAAATGTTGAATGTTTTTGGCAAAGAAAGCGAATACATTAAACAGGTAAAACTGTGGCAAGGATTAGCAGTTGGTGCTGCTATTGGCTTTTTCTCTGGACTGATTGGTATTGGTGGAGGCATCATTTTAACACCAATCATTTTGTTTTTGCATTGGGGAAAAATGAAAGAAGCTGCAGCTGTCTCTGCATTGTTTATTTGGGTCAATTCTGCAGCAGGTTTAATTGGTCAAATATCTAGTGGAGTTAAAATTTCATCACAAGCATTCATTCTTGTTGGAGTCGCTTTGGTTGGTGGATTTTTAGGCAGTTATTATGGAAGTCGAAAATTCAATAACTCACTCTTGAGATATGTATTGGCTTTTGTGTTAATCATTGCTTCGGTAAAATTATTTTTTGTGTAGTGGTAGATAAGAAAGACATAACAGGAATTGTGCTGGCAGGAGGAAAAAGTTCCAGAATGGGTTCTGACAAAGGATTAATAAATATAGACAACAAAACCTTTGTTGAGAATGTCATAGCTGCAATGAAGCCTTTAGTGAATTATATAATAATTGTGAGTAACAATACTGAATATGACCAATTTGGGTATTATAGAGTAGAAGATGAAATAAAAGACTCAGGTCCTTTAGCGGGTTTATATTCGGGTTTAAAACAATCAAATACGAAATATAACTTAGTATTGAGTTGTGATATTCCAATGATAAAAACTAAGATTTTAGAAAAATTAATTGAAGCAGATTATAAAAATTATGAGGTTACCCAAATTGAAAGTCAAAACAAAACAATGCCTTTAATTGCTATATATCAAAAACAATGCATGCATAAATGTTTGGAATTATTGCAACAAGATGAAAGACGACTTCGCGTTGCTGTAAATCAACTAAAAACCAAAACCATCGTTATTGATTTAGAATATGATCCATTTGTAAAAAACGTTAATAATAAAGAAGATTTAGAGACAATAAACCATGCAATTGAACATTAAATATTTTGGACTCATTGCTGAAATAACAAGATGCAATGAAGAAACATTAGAGCTTTCAAATGATACAATTGGACAATTGAAAGAGGTTCTTGTTGATAGGTATCCTGAACTGAATACAAAGGATTTTCAAATAGCGCAGAACAAAGAAATAGTTTCAAGTAATACAAAAGTTTCAGGTGAAGAAATTGCAATATTACCACCTTTTTCAGGGGGTTAGGATATGAATAGATATAATAGACATATCATTTTATCAGAGGTTGGACAACAAGGTCAAGACAAGCTCTCAAACGCTAAAGTATTGGTTATTGGAGCTGGAGGTTTGGGTAGTCCTGTCTTGCAATATTTAGCTGCTGTTGGAATTGGTAAACTTGGTATTATAGATTTTGATATTGTTGAAGAATCCAATCTGCAAAGGCAAGTACTTTTTGGAACATCATCACTAGGAATGAATAAAGCAATAGCAGCTAAAAAACGATTAGAAGATTTGAATCCAACCATTTCTATTGATGCAATTTCTGAAAAGTTAACTAAAGAAAATGCACTTGAATTATTTAAACAATATGATATTGTTGTAGATGGTTCGGATAATTTTGCTACGCGTTATTTGGTGAACGATGTTGCAATGCTTTGTAACAAACCTTTTGTATATGGAGCCATTTACAAGTTCGAAGGTCAGGTTTCAGTTTTTAATTTTAACAAGGGTCCTAGCTATCGTTGTTTGTTTCCCAATCCACCAAAAGAAGGTTCAGTTGCCAATTGTTCCGAAGTTGGTGTTCTTGGCGTATTACCTGGAATTATAGGAACTATGATGGCGAATGAGGTGATAAAAATTATTCTAGGATTTGATCATGTGTTATCCGGAAAATTACTGTGCTACAATTCAAAAACAGCGGATATTTTAACACTAAAAGTAAATAGAAATCAAAGTGAATTTGATAAGGTTTTGAATAATGAAAAACTAACTAATGTTTATGAAAATGAATCGTGTGAAGTTTCCATTAAGAACATTTCAAAAGAAAAACTTGCAACCATAAACAACATACAATTTATTGATGTTAGAGAACCTCATGAACAACCAAAACTGGCTATAAAAAATTGCATCGAAATTCCCTTAGCTGATCTTGAGAGTAATATACAATTGCTAGATTCAGATAAAACTAAAGTTGTGTTCTGTCAATCAGGTATTCGAAGTAAAAAAGCAGTCGAAATATTAATGAAACAAGGGTTTAATGATTCTTTTAATTTTTATGGAGGTATTTCTCCTCTCATTGAAGCCTTAAAACAAAACATATATGAGTGATAAAAAACCAAAAACCGTATTTATAGAAGGAGCTATTACTTCAAAATTTATAGGCAATTCAATAGCTAAACACCAAACTAAAACAAGTATTGGTGCGCATAATATTTTTTTAGGTCAGGTAAGAGCTGATGATATAGAAGGTAAAGTTGTTTCTGCTATTGATTATACTGCTTATGAAGACATGGCAAATGAGAAATTCCATGAAATAAGAGAAGCAACCTTTGATAAATTCAATCTCACTTGTATGCATATTTATCACAGTTTGGGCAAAGTAAAAGCAGGAGAAATATGCCTCTTCGTATTTGTGTCCTCACCAAGACGAAAGGAAGTTTTTAAAGCTTTAGAATACGTTGTTGAAGAAATAAAAGCCAAAGCACCTGTTTTTGGTAAAGAAATTTTTGAAGATGAAACGCATCAATGGAAAGTTAATAGTTAAAATATGGTAGACATCACTCATAAAATAAATACGTTAAGAATTGCAACGGCTCAAGCCATTGTTAAAGTGAGCAAACCTGAAACTATTGCAGCTATTGAGAATGATACAGTTCCAAAAGGAAATGTTTTTGCAATGAGTAAAGCTGCTGGATTGCTTGGTGTCAAAAAAACACCAGATATTTTACCAGATTGCCATCCTTTGCCAATAGAATATACAGGAATTGATTATGAAATCAATGGTTTGGAGATCGCTGTAACCTGCACCATCAAAACCATTTATAAAACTGGTGTTGAGGTTGAAGCCATGCATGGTGCTTCGGTCGTGGCTTTAAACATGTATGATATGCTCAAGCCAATTGATAAAGGTGTGGAAATTCATCATATTAAGTTGCTTCATAAAAAAGGAGGTAAATCGGATTTTAAAGATAGATTCCGAAATGAATTAACAGCAGCTGTGATTGTGTGTTCAGATACCATTTCAAAAGGACAAAAAGAAGATAAAGCAGGAAAGGCAATCATTGAAAAATTAGAATCATGCAATGTGACTATTTCAGATTATATCATCATTCCTGATGAGAAAGATGAGATTCAAAATAAAGTAAAACATTATGAAAATTTAGGCACAAATCTGATCATATTTACAGGAGGAACAGGTTTATCAAGTCGTGATGTAACTCCTGAAGCTTTGGAAGGTTTAATTGACAGAAAAATTCCTGGAATTGAAGAAGCCATTCGAAATTATGGGCAACATAGAACGCCATATTCTATGCTCTCGCGAAGTGTTGCAGGAACCATAAATAACACGTTGCTTTTGGCTTTGCCAGGTTCAACCAATGGAGCTAAAGAATCTATGGATGCTATTTTTCCAGCAGTTTTGCATGTTTTCGGAATATTAAAAGGGGCAAGACATAATTAATGAAGAAACAAAATAACATATTACAAGATTCTTTTGGTAGGCAACATACCTATTTGCGCATTTCCTTAACCGAATTGTGCAATTTACGTTGTACCTATTGTATGCCAGCAGAAGGCATTCAGCTCTCTCCTAGGTCGCATATCATGAACTATGATGAGGTATATGCAATAGCAAAAACATTTGTAGATCATGGTGTTACTAAAATCCGCTTAACTGGTGGAGAACCTTTAGTAAGACGTGATGCAGATATAATTTTGAAAAAATTGGCAACGCTTCCTATAGAATTATCTATTACTTCCAACGCAGTAATTATCGATAGATTTATAGATGTACTTAAAGAGTGTAACATTAAGAACATCAATGTGAGTTTGGACTCTTTAGATGCTGAAAAATTCAAGGAAATAACAAGACGTAATGACTTTGAAAAAGTTTATAAAAACATCATGCTTTTAATTGATGAAGGGTTCAATGTGAAATTGAATGCAGTGCTCATCAATGGTTTTAACGACAATGAAATTATTGATTTCATTAAGCTGACAAAAGAGCTACCTATTTCAGTGCGCTTTATTGAGTTCATGCCATTTGATGGCAATAAATGGGATAAATCTAAAATGGTTTCATATGCTCAAGTGATGGAATATGTAAATGCTAATTATCATGATAGTAAAGTCATTCGATTACAAGATGCACCAAATGATACATCCAAAAATTATAAAATTGATGGGTATAAAGGGTCTTTTGCTATTATCAGTTCTGTTACCAATCCGTTTTGTGATTCTTGCAATCGAATCAGATTAACAGCCAATGGACGATTGAAAAATTGTTTATTTTCGGCTTCAGAATCTGATTTATTAACGCCTTTACGAGAAGGAAAATCCATTGAACCAATGATTCAGAAAGCCATTCAAGCCAAATTCAAGGTTAGAGGAGGTATGGATACCATGGAAAAATTAGAACAGCCAGATTTACATGGTAATAATCGAAGTATGATAACTATTGGTGGTTAATTCCTTCGTAGGCAGTAATATAATTAAGATAATTAGTGATTTTCATCATACAATCGCTTATAATCCTCTTTCGTGTCGATATCAGAAATAAGATGATTAGCGCTCAAAGCTAAAACATTGTCAAGATGATTCTCGATAACTTTTTTAGCACCTTTATCTTGATTCATTTCAGATAATTCCTTAAAATAAAAGGAATCAAATAAAGCAGGAACACCTAACTTATCACGGCCATACTTGGAGGCAACAATTTGTTTCTTATCAATTTCAAACGAATCAAATATGGTTTTTAAATACTGATTATTTATTAAAGGTTGGTCAGCAAGTGTCATTAGGATACCATCAACATGGTAATTACTCATAATATAATTTACACCAAAAGCGATTGAGCTTCCCAATCCATTCATCCAATTCATGTTATAAATAATCTGAATATGTTCTTGTTGAATTTCGCCTTTAATAAGGTCATAATTGCCTCCTAAAACCACGATGGTTTGCAAGGAATCTAATTGTAGACTAGTATTTATAACATGGTTGAGTAAGAAAGTGTCTTTCCATGCCAAAAGTTGTTTAATGTCTCCCATTCTGGAAGAGTTCCCAGCGGCTAAAACGAGTGTTGCAATATTTGGCTTGTGGTTCAATTCAATCTAATCTTGTCTTTGAGTGAATACTAGTGCGTTTTTCTTTAAGAGACATCGGAGAATGTTCTCTTATCACAGATAGAATTTCCGAAACAATAGAAATGGCTATTTCTTGAGGTGTTTCTGCACCAATATTCAATCCAGCAGGTCCAAAAATCTTTTCTATAAACGATTCGTCAACATCTGGACAATATTCTAGAAATTGAGACAATAATTTTTCGCGACGTTTTGATGGGCCGAGAAGTCCTAAGTAAGCTGGTTTTGAATCTTTTAATTCCAACAGATATTTTAAATCGTTGGCATAATTATGAGACATAATCACAATAGCTGTTTCTTGATCAATAGAATTGAGCTCAAGTGAATCTGGAGATACGGAATAAAAAGCCGTAGCTCCAGGAAAATTGTATATGGTTTTAGATTCTAATGGACCAGAAATAATGGTGACTTCCCAACCATTAAAATTTGCTAATTGACATAAAGTGACAGCATCGTGTTCAGCTCCAAAAATCATAAGCTTAAAACATGGAGGTAATTCTTCAGAAAATAGTGAAAGTTTATTTTTTTCTTTAGAAAAGTTAGACAATTGAAAGGATTTTGACTTAAGCTGAATTGTACTTCCTAAACTTCTAAAAACGCCTTCTTCTTTTATGTAATTAGAATGAATATGAAATGAATGTCTACTTTTTAAGGTTTCATAAAAAGCTGAAATACATCCTTCACTAGGTTCAAACTGTTCGATTAAAATATATAAAACACCTTCACAACCTAAACGATATCTTCCATCATAGGTCATCATTTTCGCTTGTCCTGTTTCAAAAACAGATTGTGCTTGCCTCAAAATATCTTTTTCAACACATCCTCCACTAACTGCTCCAATCATGGTGTCGTTTTCAAGAATGAGCATGCGCACTCCAGGTTTTCTGTACGACGAACCATCTAAGGCAACTACTGTGGCTAAAACTGATTTTAATTGAGTTGCTTTAGCATTAAGATAGGCATCAATAATTTGTTTGAATTCGAAAGTCATATCACCTAATTGAAATTAACCAATAATCGCATTAGGTTGATAATACTTCATATAAGGTTGCTTTAATAATCGCTGGCCAGTTGCTGAATATATTGCATTGGCAATAGCACCTCCAACAGGTGGCAACGTTGGTTCACCTAAACCAGTTGGGGCAATATCATTTTCAACAAAATGAACATCAACATGTGGAGTTTGATGCATTCGGATTAATTGATAAGAATTGAAATTATTAGATTGTGGCACGCCGTTTTCAAAAGTAAGTTCGCCATACATACTATGTCCAATACCATCAATAACACCTCCAACAACTTGATTTTTAGCTCCAAGAGGGTTTACAACAATACCGCAATCTACAGCGACGGTTACTTTTTTAACAACTGGATAACCATTTTCCAATTCAATATCTGCTACTTCGGCAACATGTGTGTTATGGCAATAATAA
The DNA here is from genome assembly GCA_964598775.1 of uncultured Lacinutrix sp. GTDB lineage: Bacteria > Bacteroidota > Bacteroidia > Flavobacteriales > Flavobacteriaceae > CAJQLB01. The sequence continues at coordinate 6,101 of CAZRDG010000032.1, read as the reverse complement.
ACGGCGAAGCCTTGATAAACACCTTCTGGTGTTTTTCCCCAATTCGATTTTTCAACCACTAAATCAATGACTCCCTCCAAGCGTTCGGGACTATATTGAATTTGCTCGTCAGTTGTTCCTTTTACATTTTGTAATAAATCTTTATGCAATTGTATGCGATCTACTTGCATGAATTCTGCCAATTCATCAAAGAAACTTTGCTCAGCTGAGGCTAAGAAATTAGTATATGGTGCTCTCCAAGCTCCTGTAGTAATATTACTTTGATAGTTCGCAGTATCTACTTGGTAATTCTCAATTGCACCTGCAGGAAAGAAATTAGGAATTAAACCGTACATATTGTTATTAATCGCAGCCTCTTTTAAATGATAACCTGTGAGTTTACCATCTTTTATAGATGCGGCAATTCTATATTTAATGGCAGGTCTGTAAATTCCAGCCGCCATGTCATCTTCCCTTGAAAACACTACCTTAACAGGTTTCTTTGCCATGTGAGAAACTTCAGCAGCTTCCATGGCAAAATCACCATATAAACGTCTACCAAAACCACCTCCCATTCGTGTCATTTCAAGTGTAACTTCGCTTTCATCTCTGCCCAACATCCTTGCTACTCCAGCTGCAGTTCCAGCCGGCGTTTGTATTGGACCAACCAATTCTATTTTGTCAGATGTGACATTGGCATAGAAATTCATGGGCTCCATGCAGTTATGAGGTAAAAATGGAGATTCATAAGTGCGCTCTAAAACTGTATCAGCTTCAGCAAATGCTTTTTTTACATCGCCATCTTTTCGTCTTGTGTCAAATTTAGTTCCATTAAGAATACCTAATAATGTTTCATCATGAAAAGCCGTGCTTTCTGCTTTACTGTCTTGGCTCCATTCAGCATTTAAGCCTTTTTTTCCTTTCATTGCAGACCAGGTACTAGTTGCCAAAACAGCTATTTTATCTCCAAATTTAATAACATCCGTGACACCACTTACGCTTTTGGCATTTGTGTCATCATAAGACATTAATTTTTGTCCAAATGCTGGAGGTCTTAAAACCGAAGCATATAGCATGCTATCAGCTTTATAATCCAATCCAAAAAGTGCCTTCCCTGTAACGATTTCATCAATATCAACGTTACTTTTTCCTTGGCCTATTATAGTAAAATCTTTTGGGTCTTTTAAAGAGACACTTTCCGGCACTTCCAATAATGCAGCTTCTTTTACAACATCTCCATAACTCAATTTATCACCATTTGAATTGGTTATAATTCCATTTTTTGTGGTGCATTCTGACGGGGAAATCCCCCATTTAGCAGCAGCCGCATTTACTAACATTTGTCGTGCTGTTGCGCCTGTTTGACGTAAAGGTTCCCAGCCTTGTCTTAAAGATTGACTTCCACCAGCAACTTGTCTTGTGTAATTTTTAGTATCTAAAGCACCTTGAACCACATGTACATCGTCCCAAGCTACATCCAATTCTTCTGCAATAAGCATTGGCATTGAGGTTTTAACACCTTGACCAATTTCTGGATTTGGTGAAAATATGGTCACTTTGCCTTCATCGGATATTTTAATAAAGGCATTAAAATCATTGTAATCTAATAAGCTTAAATCTATTGGAGGTTTTACATCTTCTTTGCAAGCTGTAAACAAGTTAAATCCAATTAGCATTCCTCCACTTGCTAGTGCTGAGGTTTGTAAAAAAGAGCGTCTGCTGAAGTTTATTTTATTTGAAGTTCCCATGTTTAGCTTATTTAACTTAATTTATTTGCTGCCACTTCAACAGCTTTTTCTATACTATTGTATGAAGCACATCTGCAAATATTACCTTGCATTGCAGTGCGAATATCTGATTTTGTCGGATTAGGATTGTTTTTTAATAAGGCAGAGGCTGTCATGATTTGCCCTGCCTGGCAGTAACCACATTGCGGTACATCAATCTCTTTCCAAGCTTCCTGCACTGGATGATTTCCATCTTCTGAAAGACCTTCAATTGTTGTAATTTCCATTCCTTGTAAATTTGAAACTGGAATTGAGCAACTACGAGTTGCGTTTCCGTTAATGTGAACGGTGCAAGCGCCACATTGTGCAATTCCGCATCCAAATTTAGTTCCTACAAGGTTAACATGATCTCTTAATACCCATAGTAATGGTGTGTCAGAATCTACTTCAACCGCTTGCAGTTTCCCATTAATTTTTAAGTTATACGTTGGCATAATTAGTGATTTTATCTATATCTTTTTAATAAGTGAAGGCTTCATGATTTTCAAGGCTTTCTAAATTTACTAAAAAAAGAATCGATTTTCCTACTTTGACATAGAAATAAGTGTTAAAATCAATTTGAAGATTACAGTTTATATTTTTTATATTTGGTTTCACTCAATTAACTCAACCATTCAATGAAAAAATCATTTTCTGTTCTAGCCATTTTCTTTTTTCTATTTTCTCTGACTGCTCAAGAAGCAGAAACTTATTTTGAACCATTAAAATATAGGAACATTGGACCATTTCGAGGAGGTCGATCCACAGGCTCTACAGGAGTTGTTGGAGACCCATTGACCTATTATATGGGAACCACAGGAGGAGGTTTATGGAAAACTAATGATGCTGGACAAAGTTGGCATAACATTTCAGATGGTTATTTTAAAACAGGTTCAGTTGGAGCTGTTTCAGTTTCTGAATCAAATCCAAATATCGTATATGTTGGTATGGGAGAACATGCGATAAGAGGTGTAATGACATCTTATGGAGATGGTGTTTATAAATCAACTGATGCAGGTAAAACATGGACTCACCTTGGATTAAATGAGACTCAGCAGATTTCTAGAATTGCAATACACCCAACAAATCCTGACATTGTCTTTGTGGCGGCACAGGGCGCAATCAATGGTTCTACAAAAGAACGTGGTGTTTACAAATCTGTTGATGGTGGAAAGACATGGAAAAATGTACTTTTTGTAAATGATATGACTGGAGCTGTAGAGCTATCTATGGATATGAATTATCCTGAAATATTGTATGCAGCTATGTGGCATCACAAGCGTGAACCTTGGATTGTGATTAGTGGAGGAGAAGGAGATGGTTTGTATAAATCTGTTGATGGTGGAGAAACTTGGAAAAAAATACATAACGGATTACCCGAAGAAAAAGGGAAAATGGCGATAGCTGTTAGTAGAGCTAATTCAGATAAAGTCTATGCCGTTATTGAAAGTGATAGTAACAAAGATTTAGGAGGATTGTTTGTTTCAGATAATGCTGGAGAAAGCTGGAATAGAGTTAGTGACGATAACAGATTAACACAACGTGCATGGTATTATATTGAAGTGTTTCCAGATCCTAATGATGAAAACACAGTTTACGTTATGAGTGCTCCAGCACTTCGCTCTATTGATGGTGGAAAAACATGGGAAAATATTGATGGTCCTCATGGTGATTATCACGATTTATGGATTAATCCGAATAACTCAAAAAACATGGTCATATCTGATGATGGTGGAGCAGGCATTTCTTTTAATTATGGTGAAACATGGTCTACTCAAGCCAATATGCCCACAGCGCAGATTTACAGAATTAATGCCGATAATATGTTTCCTTATAACATTTATGGAGGACAACAAGATAATTCGTCTGTAAAAATTAAAAGTAAGTCGATAGGTGGTTGGAGTATTTCACATTCAGATTGGGAAAGTTCTGCAGGAGGAGAAAGTGCATTTGCTGCATTTGATCCTGATAATCCACGTTATGTTATGGGAGGCGTTTATTTGGGTTATATTGAAGTCTTAGATTCAGAATCAAAAGGCTCGACTAATATTATGGCTGCTCCAAATCAATGGTTAGGCAGAGAAGCTCGAGATATGGAATACTTATTCAATTGGAATGCTCCAATAATTCATTCAATTCATGAAAAAGGCACCTTTTTTCATTGTGCTAATAAAGTCCTGAAAACAACTGATATGGGAAAATCTTGGACAGAATTTTCTCCTGATTTAACAAGGAATATTGATGAAAAACAAGGGAATGGTGGAGCTCCTTATACCAATGAAGCTGTTGGTGCTGAAAATTATGGAACCATTGCTTATATTATTGAATCACCTCATGAAAAAGGTTTGTATTACACTGGAAGTGACGATGGTTTTGTACACGTTACAAGAGATAATGGAGTCTCTTGGCAGAATATTACTCCAAAAGGACTTGGCGAAACCTTAGTTAATGCTATCGATGTGTCACCACACGATCCTGCAACAGTTTATATTGCTACCACGAAATATAAGTTTAACGATTATACGTCTGCATTATATAAATCTACAGACTACGGAAAAACCTGGAAAAATATCAGTTCTGGAATTCCTTACGGAGCCTATACAAGAGTCGTTCGTGAAGATCAAAAAAGGAAAGATTTATTATACGCTGGAACCGAAACAGGAATTTATGTATCATGGAATGGAGGCCAATCTTGGGAGAGTTTACAGCTTAATATGCCAATTACGCCAATAACAGATTTAAAAGTACATCAAGGCGATTTGATTGTGTCTACGTCTGGCAGAGGATTTTGGATTCTTGATGATTTAGGACTTTTAAATCAGTTTAAAAACAATTTAGAAAACGTAAAACTATATACGCCTGAACCAGCATTAGATGGTGTTTGGGGAAGCCAATTAAATAGTAATGGTTCAGATGGAACCAACACCTTTGAAGGTGTTAATCCTGCAAATGGAATGGTTATTTATTACGAATTGCCAAAGCTTGAAGAAAGTGACGAAGTTACCTTAGAAATTAGAGATAGTAAAAATCAGTTGGTGAATACTATCAGTTCAAAAAGAGATCCAAATTACAGACGTTGGGATGGTGGACCACCTCCAGCTGCAACACTTTCAAAAGATGAAGGTCTAAATCGTTTTGTTTGGGATTTCCGTTATCCGATAATGTCTGGAGTTCCAGACACTTATATTGAAGCTAATTTTAGAGGTCATCGAGCCATTCCTGGAATATACAAATTAACCTTAAAAGCTGGAGATAAAACTGTTTCTACAGACGCAGTAATTACTAAAAACCCATTGTATGAAACCCAGCCAGGACAATATGATGAATATGATAATATCATGAAAGAAATGGAAACAAAATTGACTCAAATGCATGATATGGTTAATCTATTATACAAGGCTAAGGGTCAAATTGAGACCACAATTTCTGAGCTTGATACAACAAAGTATAAAGATGTCATTGAAAAGGGAAACCAATTGGTGAAGGATTTAACCACTTGGGATGAAGACATGATTCAACGTAAATCAAAAGCTTATGATGACGTTGAAAATTTCCCAAATAAATTTACTGCAGAGTATATTTTCTTAATCAATCAAACTGAAAGTAGCATCCCAAGAGTTAATGATCAAAATAAAAACAGAAAAGTTGAATTGGATGCTCAGTGGAATGCATTAAGAAGTAAAGGGAATTCCTTTATTAATTCTGAAATCCCAGAGTTCAATGAACAATTATGGGAAGCAGGAATTGGAGCTATTAAAATGAATTAAACAAAAAGCCTCATCTTTCGATGAGGCTTTTTGTTTAATAATAAATTTTATTAATATTTAACTAGTTTTTTCATAACAGTCGCTTTTGATTCTAAACTTGTAATACCAATAAAGTAGGAAGCTCCTTCAAGTTTGTCTAATCCAGAAAGCTTTATTTTTCCATTAATACATGAATGAACTTCGTTAATTATTAATCTACCATTTATATCAAACAGTTTAATATTAAAATTAGAACCATTAAATTGTAAAGGAAGGTTAATTTCTAATTGATCCTTAAATGGATTTGGTGTTATTAAAATATTCACTAAACTTAAATCTTTAACGTTTAATGTTGTTAAATCAAAACCGTCGCAATCTTCGTCAATTCCATTGTCAGGAATTTCAATAGCCCCTGGATAAATAGTTGCACCAGTAACTGGAGTATCGTCACAATCATTGCTGTTATTAACATATCCTACTGGAGCTGTACAGCCTTGAACTGAAACAGAAATATCACCATATCCATCACCATCATTATCTAGATAAAAAGTAATTGGAGTTCCGGTAACGTCCCAAGAACAAGTTGTATCGTTAAATGTAGCGGTCTCCC
>CAZRDG010000031.1:0-13919 GCA_964598775.1 uncultured Lacinutrix sp. | reverse complement strand
GTTTTAACCAATTGCAACAAGAAGCCAATGAAGAGATTTACAACCTTATGCTTGCTCAACAAAACAAAATTGAGGAAGGTAGAACTGTAGAAAAAAAGCGCATTTCAAAAGAGTTGCATGATGGTATTTTAGGAAAACTTTTTGGTACGCGTTTGAGTTTAGATAGCCTCAACATGGTAAATACACCTGACGCTATAAAAACAAGAGAAAAATACCTTAATGGCTTAAAAAATATTGAAGAAGAAATTAGAAAAATATCACACGACTTAAGTAATGATTTTGTCTCAGATTCTAATTTTGTAGATATCATTTCGGCCTTAATAGAAACACAAACTCAGGCTTATAATTTAAAATTTTCGTTTGAGAATGATGCTTCAATTAATTGGGATGACTTTCCAAACAAAACTAAAATTCACATATACAGAATGTTGCAGGAAACCCTGCAAAATATTTATAAACACGCTAATGCTAATGAGGTTAAAATTAGTTTTAAACTAAAAAATAACGTAATTTTAATGTCCATTGAAGATGATGGTGATGGCTTTAATGTAAATAAAGCTAGAAAGGGAATTGGGCTTAAAAACATTGACTCAAGGGTAAATGAAATTGGAGGTATTGCAAAAGTTTTTTCCGAAATTAATAAAGGAACAAAATTTGAAATCAGTATACCAACAGTTAATAAATAATGAAACAAGATTTAAAAATATTAATGGTTGATGATCACCCAATGATTATTGAAGGGTATCAAAACACCTTATTGGCAACAAAAAGAGAAAATCAAAACTTAACAATTGATATTGCTCATGATTGCGATCGAGCCAATGAATTAATTAGATCTTCAGCAAATACTCACCCTTATAATATTTTGTTTTTTGATATTAGTTTGCCAGCTTCAAAGGATGGCTTAATTACATCTGGAGAGGATTTGGCAAAAATTGCAAGGATGTATTTACCAAATTCTAAAGTTATTATTCTTACCATGTTTAATGAATCGTTTAGAATTCTAAATATCATAAAAGAAATTAATCCTGAGGGATTACTCATAAAAAGTGATTTAACGTCTAGTGAACTTGCAGAAGCATTTCAGCATATTTTAGTAGATCCACCTTATTACAGTAGTACAGTAAATAACTTTTTAAAAACCTCCGTAAGTAGCGATATTTATTTAGACGAAGTCAATAGGAAAATTCTACATCTTTTATCTCAAGGTATAAAAACAAGAAGTCTTCGAGAATACATTAATCTTTCAATGAGTGCTATTGAAAAAAGGAAAAAACATATGAAAGAATTATTTTTAGTTGAAGATGGCAAAGACGAAACACTACTCAATGAAGCACGAACTAAAGGTTTTCTATAAATAGTCATATTTTTTTCTTACCTGAAAAAATCTTTCACCCTTTACAAACATTAAAAACTACGGTTTTTCCGTAATAAATGTGTGGTTTTTCCGTAACTCAAAGCGAAGTTTATACATTACATTTGAGGTATAACTCAGTTATTTTTAATCCCTCTAACTAGTTTGTTGAATTAATAGCAATTAATACAAAAGCCTTATACATAGCGAGCGCAGACGCCGAGTATAAGGTTTTTTGATTAAAATAATTCTTGTTTATATTCCCAGATTTTTGCTATAAATAATCCTAAATAAATTATAGCTACAATAAACTTTATAAATGTTGAGGTCAAAAACCCAAGAAAGGAACCAAACGCTGCTTTTATTGCAGTTTTTGAATCACTTTTATTAATAAGTTCGCCAATTAAAGCACCAACAAAAGGGCCAATAATAATTCCGAAGGGAATGGGAGATAATAAACCAACAATTAATCCTAAAGACGTTCCAATCATACCATATTTACTTCCGCCAAATCGCTTGGTGCCAATAGCCGGAATGATATAGTCAAGAAACCAGATAAATATTGCAAAAAGTAAAGTTATAATCAAAAACGTCCAATTCATTGGTATTGCATGTGTAAGATGTAAAATTAAAAGTCCAACCCAACTAGTGAGAGGACCTGGTAAAACAGGTAAGAAGCTGCCAATTACACCTAATACAATAAAAATTGAAGCAGTAAAAGTTAAAAGTATATCCATTAATATTTTACTGTAAGACGTTTGTCATTATTTTTTGTTACACTTTTGTTTATTGAAAAGAACTGAAGATATTTTTTGCTCGAAACAATTAAAATTGTAATAAAACTGAAATTTCTTAAAGTTGCAATGAGATAAAAAAATCGTACTTTTCGGATTCAGTTTTTAAGAATGAAACATCCATGTCTAATTTTTAGACACAAAGAGGAATGATTATTTGGATGTTACATGTGACCTTTAAAAAAACAATAAATATAATCACATGAAACAGCTCACGGTTTTTATTTTATTGCTTTGTCTTTACTCTTGCGATTATTTCGATAAGAAAAAAGTGAATACTCAGGATATTGTCAATGAAGAACTGCAAACTTTCAACTGGAATGATGTAGACGAATACCCAAGTTTTAAAACCTGTGAATCGTTAAGCTCAAAACAAGAAAGTAAACAATGTTTCGAGACCACATTGATCACTCATATCACCAATAAATTAAGTGATGAAATAATTGTGGTTACTGAAAATGTTGAAGATACAGTAGTCATCAAATTTCATGTTTCTGAAACAGGAAATCTGAGTGTTCTGAACATTAAAAATAAAGAAACAACCAAAGAGCAAATCCCAAATTTAGATTCCCTTTTACTTAAAAGTTTAGATAGTTTACCAAGAATATTTCCAGCAATAAAACGAGGTCAGCAAGTAAAAACAGAGTTTACCTTGCCAATCGTTATTCAAATGAATTAAAACCTTATTGAAAGCTTTTTCATTAAACGCAAAGTCTCTACATACAACCATACCAAAGACACTAAAAGTCCCCAAGTTGCAACCCACTCCTTTTGCTTGGGTGCTTTGTTTTTGTGGCGTTCTATATAATCAAAATCAAGAAGTAAGGTAAATGAGGCTACGATGGCGGCGATTACATTAAAAATTATAGCAATCCATGATGTTCCCCAAAGAAAAGATTTAATCCCGAAGAAACTTAAAATCCATGAGATAATATACACCAAAAAAATACTTGAAGCGGCCGTAATGATAACGCTTCTAAGTTTTTTTGTGATAACAATAATACGTGTTTGATATAAAATTAAAATCGTAAAGAATGTTACAATAGTGACACCTATAGCTTGATAGGGTAATTCAGGAAATTTCGCTCGTATATAAGCACTAAAACCACCTAAAAAACATCCTTTAGCAATGCAATAAAGTGGCACTAAAAAGGCAGCCCAATTCTGCCTGACAGAAATCACAATACTTATTACTATAGATCCTAACATACCTCCAAGTGTGAACCATCTTACATTGACACCTAGATTATGGAGTTGCCAAACATAGATTGTGAGAGCAGCAATTATGATAATACAAAAAAAGGATTTAATAAGAATGCCTAAAACAGACATCGTTTTTACAGAATCCGATTTATTCTTCCAAAAAAAATCTGTAAACGCTGGATTAGAGGTTTTAAAATGACTTAATCTACTCATAGTTTAAATTTGTAGCCAATAGCAAAACTTGTTGAAAAATTGCCTTCGTTTTCTTGTAACAATGCAAATAGTTCATTGTATGTAATACTTAAAAAGCTTGTCTCTGAAAGCTTAATATCAGTCCCTATTCCAAAAGTAAAAGGTGCCTCAAATCCGTTTTCTTTGATATGACCTGCTTCAAATTGATCTTGATTATTCACAATTAAGCCTTCTACTTTAGTGAAAATATATTGAGCTAAATCCAAACTGGTGTAAATATTAAAGGTCTCTTTATTTATAATCCTAAACCTATAACCAACAATAAAATGTGTTGCAGAATATTTAAATTTATCTGTAGCAAAAACTTGTCTTCCTTGAAAATAAATTGAATGATTTGGTAAAGTGATCGCTTCAGAAAACTCAATATCCAGACCTAAAACAGGATTGCTTGAGTTGTTAGGATTCTTCACAAAAGGACTATTGGATATGCCTCCAAAAACATTAAAACGCGTTAATAATTTTGCCTTTGTACTAATGGAATAATCTGGATCTACAGAAGCATTATAGGTTTCAATATAATCTCTTAAACTCTCTAAAGTCAGTTTTACTTTTGATGCACTTGACGATGCTTCGGATGTTATCCCTTCTAAAATAGTTTTGTATTCTTCTTTATAATCATTGTTATCATCTTTGGTATTGGTAAGCTCAACAATGGCATCACCCTTTTTTGCAAAATAGCGATAGTTTCCATCAATTATATTCCAAAGCAAATCAACTGTTCCTGAAACTTCCGTTTTGAGTTCGTAAGAGGTGCCATTAACGGTATAAGTTTCCTGTGATAGGCTTGTAAATGTAATAATACACAAAGCAAAACTTAAAATGTAGTTCTTCATAACTTCTATAATTTGGGTACTTAGGTAAAGCTATAAAAAATAAATGACACCGCGTTATTTTTTAAAACTTCTGCCTTTCCACTTGTAATTGAAAAACATAGAATAACAACTTACCACAACAACGAATAAAGGATACATCAAACTGTTTAAAGGATAGCGTATTAAACTGAAATTTTGATTGAAAAAATTGGAAGACCTAAAAATAAATAAGAAGTCAAAACAAAACTTAATAATGAAAAGAACACTTAAAAATTGCCAAGATTGCAAACCTAAAATTGCCAAAACAAAACAAACAACTAATGATGCGTTCATTAATAAAACAATTAAGGCAAGCACTTTACTAAACAGATTATTGTATGCTGAGGTTTTTGAAGCCCATCGCACACGTTGATTAAAAAGAGCCATTAAAGTAGCTTCAGGTTTTGTGTAAACAATGGCGTTTTTTGATTTCAAAAAATGAATGTCTTTTGGATAATTCTTAACCACCTTTTCCATAAAAAACAAATCGTCACCACTAGATATGTTGGTATTCCCTTCAAATCCATTTAGTTCTTTAAAAACGTCTTTATTATAACATAAATTGGCTCCATTGCACAAAAACGGATTTCCAATACCAAAACCTCCAACAGTTGCTGATTGCAAGCTTAAAAAATCATGTAGCTGAAAATAATCAAGAATTGAATTTGAAATTCTGTAACCAACAGGAGCAACAATCAGTTTTGGAGCTTTATGTTGTATAATTAAATCAAAACTTTGAAGCCAAAATTCTGGAACAACACAATCGGCATCTGTAGTAACAATCCATTGAAAATTGGAATGAAAAATTGCTGTTACAATAGCATCTTTTTTGGGTGAATTACTTTGCCTTTCGTTTTTTAGAATAGTAATGTTCAGTTTCTCTTGCTGATACTTTCCCAAAAATGATTCAATGATTTCAACTGAATGATCCTCAGAATCATCATCAACCATAATAATTTCAAATATTTCTTTTGGATAATTTAGACCTTTAAAGGACTGTAACAATGTATCTAAATGATTACCTTCATTCCTGAAAGGTACTACAATTGAAAACCTTGAAACTGGGTTTTTAGGTCTCCATTTAAAAGTTTCTACTTTGCCATAGGCTATGAATAAAACGCAAATAAATATGACGTAAATTGCTGTTATGAAAATGAATATTACTGTCATTCTACATCCAATTTTCTAGCTGAACGCATGAGGTTACTTGCATTAAAACGCAGTACGAAAAAGCTTCCAATAATACTTGGAATTACAAAATTCAGAATCCACATTAACATAATAATGCTTAAAATGGTTAAATCGTTAACACCTACTATTTCAAAAATAAACAATGCCACACTGCCTTTTACAACCACATCAAAAATAAAAACAGATGGAATTATAGAAGCTGCCAAATACATGGTTGTTATCACAATCATGGCATTTAAGTAATAGACATCAACACCAAAAAGTCTAAGCAAAAGATAAAATTGAAATGAAAAAATAATATATCTAACACTAGAAAAGAGAGCATTTTTAAAATGTGTTTTTCTAGAAATACCTTTGATAAAACCGATTACTTTTTTAAATGAAAAGCCTTTAACCGTAATGGTGTTTTGTTTTGTACCTATAATTATAAAAGATAATATTATGGCAAGAATGATTACAAATCGTCCTAGCTTGTCATAGGAAATTTCTGGATTATAAGTGTATATAAAAAAGCCTAAACCAATTGCTCCAAACAACGTTGTTACACCCATTTGCATCATATGGCTCAACAAGTTGAGCAACATGATTTTTGGCCGTTTTGATGATTTGTAATAGATGGCTTTTGCTGCGTAATCACCAATTCTATTAGGTGTAAAAAGTGATGCTGTTAAAGCGGCTAATGATTGTTTAGTGGCATTATAAAACGAAATATTATCTATAATTTGTACTAAATTCTGCCATTTTAAAATTTCGAAAAACCAATTGAAAAAGGTTAAAAACAACAAAAAAAGAACGTTTTTTAGTGAAAAAATATCGTTTTCGGTTAAAAAATCAACAAAAACAGTAAAATTTAAATGTTCATTTGTCGTTAGTCTATTATGAATAAAATAAAAAGCGCCAATTACTATACTTAACTTAATAAGCATAAAAAACAATTGTTTAGTTTTGTATGAGAGTCCACCAACCATATATCAGAAAAACCTAATAATCACAAATTAAAACTATTATTGTAAAATGACCTCAATAAACAATAAATATCATAAATACTTAATTTGTTTTGCACTTTTAGGTGTCATGACCTTTAGTTATGCGCAAAGAGACACGGAAAGATTTAGAATGCAATTTGCTGTAGGTGTTAATAACCCAATTGATAATGGTGAAAATGACGGTTATTTTAGTAAGACGCTAAACTTGCCAACTGTAAATTTAGGGTTTCAGTATATGTTTAAACCCAATTTAGGAGCAAGGCTAGATTTTGGCTTTAATAGGTCCAAAAATGCAGATGGCTCAGAAGAATTTAAGCTCAATTATACACGAGTGAATACACAAATTGTTTATGATTTTTCAGATGTTTTAAATTTTTTGCCTGAACCAATGTCTATACAAGCACATGCTGGACCAGGAATGAGTTTTACCAAACCTTTAGGGAATGACTCTGAGAATAAATACACGTATCTAAATATTTTGTTGGGACTAGAGTTACAGTATAAAATTTCTCGTACTCTAGCCATTTTAGGAGATTTTGGTTATGCAAAAGCCTTATCTAGCAAAGAAAAATATGATATAGAAATTGATGGATTTTCTTTTAATGGTGATTTAGTTTATGCTACATTTGGACTTTCAGTAGCAATAAGCGGTTGCAGATATTGTAATTAATGGAAAAAGAAAAAATTATTTTAGGGATTGATCCTGGAACCACAATTATGGGTTTCGGACTCATAAGCGTGCAAAATAAAAAAATGGAGTTCATGCAACTTAATGAGCTGGATCTAAAAAAATACAGTGATCATTACCTAAAACTCAAACTTATTTTTGAACGCACTATTGAGCTTATAGATACACATCATCCAGATGAAATAGCCATTGAAGCGCCATTTTATGGTAAAAATGTGCAAAGTATGCTCAAACTTGGAAGAGCGCAAGGTGTTGCTATGGCTGCAGGTTTGTCAAGGCAAATTCCAATTACAGAGTATTTGCCTAAAAAAATTAAAATGGCAATTACAGGAAATGGTAATGCAAGTAAAGAGCAAGTGGCCAAAATGCTTCAAAGTTTATTAAACCTTAAAACCTTACCAAAAAACTTAGATGCTACAGATGGATTAGCTGCTGCAGTTTGTCATTTTTACAATTCAGGAAAAGTAACCGTTGGGAAAAGTTATTCTGGTTGGGAAAGTTTTGTAAAACAAAATGAAGAACGAATAAAAAAATAGGTAATAATGTCTGAACCACATGTAAATACTTGTAAAAATTGTGGCGTTACTATCATTGGGAATTATTGTGAAAATTGTGGGCAAAAAGCAAAAATTGGCAAGGTAACTTTTCAAGAAACATTTCAAGATATCTTTAATGCTATTTTCGCCATCGATGCGCCATTTATTACTACTTTAAAAATGTTAATAATTAATCCTGGTCGCATTTTTAATGAATATTTGCATGGTAAACGCCGGAAATATTACAAACCAGTAACATTTTTTATTTTAATGACAGTTGTTTATTTGGTAATTCGCGGGATTATTAACTATGATCCATTTGGAGATACTATGTTACAAGTGCAAGACCCTTCAGATTCCCAGATTTTAACAAAGGCCAGAAATTTCATGTTGCTTAATATAGACAAGCTACTTTTTGTTTTTGTGTTTAGTTTGGGGTTATTTATGAAGTTATTTTTCTATAAGAAGAACACTTTAGCTGAATTTTTAGCTATTTCTTTTTTTCTATTAGGTATTTATACCATTTTGACAACATTGAATATGTTTTACATTAAATATTTAAATAGTAAAACTCAAGGATTAGGCATTGCATTGATGTTGCTATATTTTATTTATGCAATGGTCACTTATTTTCCTTTAAATAAAATATTAGTCATTATTAAGTCTCTCATTGTTTTTGTGTTAGCATTTTTCTTTTATGGTATGACAGCCTACGGAATTTCACTACTAATTATTTGGGTAAAATATCATTAATGGCTGGAATCTACATTCACATACCATTTTGTAAGCAAGCATGTTATTATTGCGATTTTCATTTTTCTACTTCATTAAAGAAAAAAGACGAACTACTGGAGGCTTTGGCAAAGGAACTTCAACTAAGAAAAAATGAACTTCAAAACCAAGTTATAGAAACCATTTATTTTGGTGGCGGTACACCGTCTTTGCTAACGCATCAAGAATTGCAATTCTTGATCTCTGAAGTCTATAAGAACTATCAAGTCATTAAAAATCCAGAAATAACACTTGAAGCCAATCCAGATGACTTATCAACTGAAAAAATAAACGACTTATCAGGGTCACTAATAAACAGATTGAGCATTGGTATTCAATCGTTTTTTGAAGATGATTTACAAGGCATGAATCGAGCGCATTCATCTGAAGAAGCAAAGAAATGCTTAGAAGAAGCGACTAAACAGTTTGATAATATTACTATCGATTTAATTTACGGTATTCCAAATATGAGCCGAGAAAAATGGAATAAAAATTTGCAAATGGCCTTTGAATTTGGAGTCAATCACATTTCAAGTTATGCTTTAACGGTTGAGTCTAAAACAGCTTTAGATAGTTTTATTAAAAAAGGGACTTATCCTCCAATTGATGAGGACTTAGCATTGCAACATTTCAATCATTTAATTACTGAAACAGACAAACAAGGCTTTGTCCATTATGAGATTTCCAATTTTGGAAAACCTAATTATTTTTCAAAACACAATACAAGTTACTGGCAAGGCAAACCGTATTTAGGTATTGGACCTTCAGCACATTCTTTCAATGGAAAAGAAAGAAGCTGGAATGTTGCCAATAATACCAAGTTTATACAAGCAATTAACAGTGGCAATTTGCCTTCAACAGCGGAAACACTTTCAGACAGAGATCGATTTAATGAATATGTCATGACACGATTACGAACTATTTGGGGAATTTCATTACAGAATATCGAAAATGATTTTGGAGCAGCATATCACGAACAGCTTTTAAAATCTGTTCAGCCTTATATAAAAAAGAAGCTACTTGAAATTAGGGATGAAAATATTATTGCAACTCAAAAAGGTAAGTTTTTAATAGACGGAATAGCTTCGGACTTATTTATGATTTGATTATATTTGAGCATGATTGCTACAATAGAAACCAACTCTCAGAAATACAAAATAGATTTAACGAAGCCACTAGACATTTCGATGCCATTAAGAGCATCGAAGAAAAATGTCAATGCTTGGTATATTGATGAACCAACCATTGAACCAGTCGTTTTAGATGGCTGGACAGCTTCAGTTGCAGAAGGTGCTTCTATAAATTTCAATAATATCAATTTTAATCCACATGCTCATGGTACGCATACAGAATGTGTTGGACATATCACTGAAAAAGTACATAGTATAAATCAAAATTTAAAACAATTTTTCTTTTTGGCTGAGGTAGTAACTGTTGCTCCAGAAAAGTACTTGAAAGATAATATCATCTCTAAAAAACAGCTTCAATTTGCACTTGGAAATAAAAAAAGAGAAGCGCTGGTAGTGCGTACTATGCCAAATACTAAAGAAAAATTATCAGCGCAATACTCAAATACCAACTGGCCTTACTTTGAAAAGGAAGCCATAGAATATTTGGTTAAAAAAGGGGTAAAACACCTATTAATTGACTTGCCAAGTGTTGATAGAGAGAAAGATGGAGGAGAGTTGCTCTGCCACAATACCTTTTGGAATACGAAAGGCAAAATAAGAATGGATGCTACCATTACAGAGTTGATTTATGTTGATAATAAAATAGATGATGGCACTTTTTTCTTAAACCTACAAGT
The DNA here is from genome assembly GCA_964598775.1 of uncultured Lacinutrix sp. Taxonomy (GTDB): domain Bacteria; phylum Bacteroidota; class Bacteroidia; order Flavobacteriales; family Flavobacteriaceae; genus CAJQLB01. The sequence goes on along the minus strand of CAZRDG010000031.1, from coordinate 3,486 downwards.
TGCACCCTTTGAAAATGATGCTTCACCAAGCAAACCTATTTTATATAAAATTGAAGACTGATGCATATCGATCAAATACGAGAATATTGTCTTGCTAAAAAGGCTGCAACTGAAAGTTTTCCTTTTGATGAAAACACTCTTGTATTTAAGGTCATGAATAAAATGTTTTTAATGGCACCTTTAGATAAATGGGATAAGGGTGAAGCTTCAGTAACTGTAAAATGTGATCCCGATTATACTTTAGAATTAAGAGACCAATATGAAAGTGTTTACGCTGGACCTTATGTAAGTAATAAACACTGGAATACTTTAGCCCTTTTCAAAAATGAATTACCTCCAAAGTTAGTGTTACAACTTATAGATCATAGCTATGATATGGTAGTAAAAGGAATGACAAAAAAAATGAGGGAAGAATTAGAAGCTCTTTAAAGACATTTAAAAAGCTTTAAAGTTGTATTATTGCAACTTCATATAACAATCATGAGTTTAGAACGAGAGCTACAAAAAAGAAGTCATTATAAGTGCGAATTATGTGGTAATGAAGAACAACTTCAAGTGTATATTATCCCACCTTCAAAAACTGAAGATCTAGACCATGCCTTAATGGCTTGTGGTATCTGTATTGATCAAATTGAAAATCCAGATAATGTTGATACAAATCATTGGAGATGCCTAAATGATAGCATGTGGAGTGAGCATAAGCCAATTCAAGTAATGGCTTGGAGAATGCTATCAAGATTAAAAGCCGAAGGTTGGCCACAAGATTTATTAGACATGATGTATCTGGATGAAGAAACCTTAGAATTAGCAAAAGCTACTGGAGAGGGTGTAGATGATTCGAACAAAATTGTACATCGTGATGTTAATGGAGTCATTTTGGAAGCTGGAGATTCTGTCGTACTTATAAAAGATCTTAAGGTTAAAGGATCAAGTATGGTCGCAAAGCAAGGAACAGCTGTGAGACGCATTTCATTAGATCATAATAACTCTGAATATATTGAGGGCAAAGTTGATGGTCAGCATATAGTTATTATTACACAATACGTCAAAAAAACATAGTATTTTAAAGTAGTTTTTTAGCTTCAACTACTTGGTGTAAATTACTACAAATCAATAAATTAATTTTATTTCTTAATTAAGAAGTCATATTAAATATGTATATTTATAAGGCTTCATCAGCGCGTTTTTTATTTCATCAATCAAGCTATAAAAGTTAGCTCTAAGTCATTGAATTGTAGTTTATAACCAACTATACTAATTTAAATTTGGCATTATGAAAACCATTAAACGCATTATTGAAGGATTACTTGTTTTAGTTTTTCTTTTTCCAACCTCAGTAATTTCTCAAGAACAGCCTCAATTATTTATTAAAGTTAAAACCATGCATTGGAATATGGATCTTGATGATTTTTCAATGCAAGATTGGAAAGCTTTAGAGCTTGAATATTTTAATAAAATTACCATGAAAAATGAGTATGTTTTGTCTGCGACAGTTTTGCAGCATCATTTTACTGGAGACAGTTCTGAAATACTTTTTATTACAGTTTTTGATACATGGAATCATATAGATCAAGCTACTCAACGAACTAATGAACTTATGAAAGAAGCTTGGCCTAACGAAGCAGACAGAAAAGCTTTTTTAAGAAAACAAGCCAGATTCTATGATAATGAGCATTCTGATGAAATTTATAGAAGTATTCCAGGTACAAGGGAAATAGAACATACGGATTTACCATTGTTGTATTATGTTAGAACAAGTTATTACACGTTCCCAGAAGATGGTACTGAAGAAGAATTTCAGTCACTACTCAACCAGTACAATGAAGTCGTAACTAATAATAACGAATTTTATAAAGGCTATTATCCTCAAATGCATTTTTATGGTTCAGATCGATCTGAGTTTCTTGAAGTGTTTTGCGCAGAAACACTTGCTAGTTTAGAAAAGGGAATTGCAAAACAAGGGGAATTATTTAGAGAATATTGGGCTGATCAAAAAGCGCAAGACGAATACAACGATAAATACGGAAAATACTTGACAGGAATTCATAACGACAGAATTTATAGCTCAATTCCGGATTTATATAAGCCCATTGCTCAAAATTAGGGTTATAACTTTATTTTAGAATTATTTTTAAATTGTAATGGCGAAGTATGTTTTAAATATTTAAACTGTCTGTTGAAATTAGAAATATTATTAAATCCTGAAACATCTGCAACTTCTGCAACAGATAATGTGTCATCGGTTAATAATAATTTGCACGCATTCTCTATTCGAAGCTCGGTTAAAAATCTAAAATAAGTCTTATTGGTTCGTTTTTTGAAGTATTTACAAAATGCATTCTTAGTCATTGAAGAGACTTTTGCAATATCATCAAGACTAATTTGCCTGTTGTAATTTTTCATAGTAAAATCCATGACATCTTGCATGCGTTTTCCTTCACTATCTGTATATTTTTTATCATAGATAAATGAAGATAATGCCTGAGATTTAGATTTGGATAGCGTTTTTAATATCTCCAAACAAATCAGAAATCGTTGAAATTTGCTACTGTTATTCAATTGCAGAAACAAACCTTCCAGTTTATTTGATTTTGGTGAAAGCTGAAATCCATGCTCTGCTTTCTTAAAAAAAGAACGAAGTTCTCTCAATTCTTCCAATTCAAAAAAATGTTCTCCAAAACCTGTTTTTGTAAAAAAGAGAGTCAACATTTCAGACGTTTTATCATTAGCTACATCACTTTTAAAAACATGTGGTAAGTTACTTCCAATAGCTAATACATCACCCTTTTTATAGTAATTTATGGTATCCCCAACTATTAGTGTGCCTTCTCCTGCAGCAATATAACTTACTTGTATTTCTTCATGTTGATGAAATTTATCGTAGAACACTACTTCTTTATCTTCTTGATAAATTAATGCATCATGCTCTGGTTTTGGTATTTGAAATGGTAGTACTTTCATGATTATTAATACAGATAATAAGTTTAAAAATACGCAAATACTATTCAAATAATGTTAAAAAAATATTATATAGGATAATATAGGATTAATATTGGATAAAGAATCATTATTTATTACTAGTAAGCTAAAGTACATTTGTATCACATAAAATTAATTACAATGAGTTTAAAATGGAATGGTGTAATGCCAGCTGTGTTTACATGGTTGAAAGAGTCAAAATCTGGCGCTCTTGAAATTGACTTTGATGCAACGCAAAAACTGGCTGCAGGTATTTTAAAAGTTCAAGGAAAGGGAGGTAGCAGAATGAGCGGACTTGTTGGTTCTGGAACGCTGGGCGAGAATAGCTATTTGAGCACAAAGCAGCGTATTTCCTTACTTAAATCTCTTTCTGATGTTGCTAAAGATTATAATGTTCCTTTAATCAGTGGTGCTGCAGCAGAAACTAAAGAAGAACTTGCAACTATCGTTGAAGGACTTGCAACAGCTGGTGTTGACACCGTAATGGTTATGCCACCAAAAACTAAG
>CAZRDG010000030.1:0-14038 GCA_964598775.1 uncultured Lacinutrix sp. | reverse complement strand
ATTTTATCAGTGTTAACTCAAGCGTTTTATTATACAGAATATCTATTTACTGTACCACCTTCAGTTTTTAATCCTCCACCAAAAGTCGATTCTGGTGTGTTACGTTTAACCAGAAAAGAGCATCTTGATTTACCTTGCGATGAGGCATTATTTTTCAGAGTGGTTAAAACAGCCTTTCAGCAACGAAGAAAAACATTGCGTAATAGTTTAAAAACATTCAATCTTTCAGATAATTTAAAAGCAAATGCTATCTTTGACAAACGTCCAGAGCAATTGAGTGTCGATTCATTTATTGAACTCACACAATTAATTGAAAACGACGAACAGGAATAAAACTATTTGTCATTTCTGTAGAGTGTAATGACCAAAAATCTCATGTCAGAAGAAAAAGAAAACATACAATTTCAACTCACTGATGAACTCATTGAAAAAGTTGAACAACTTATTGAAGCCAATAATGGTAAGGAGTTGCAACAATTTTTAAGCGAGTTTCACTATGCTGATATTGCCGAAATTCTTGATGAACTTGATCAAGACGAAGCAGTCTATGTGATTAAGCTGTTAGATTCTGAGACGACATCTGATATTTTGATGGAGCTTGATGAAGATATCAGAGAGAAAATCCTTCAGAATTTATCAGCAAAAGAAATTGCAGATGAAATCCAGGAGCTAGACACAGATGATGCTGCTGATATGATTTCTGAACTTCCTGAAGACAGAAAGGAAGAAGTTATCTCTAACATTGAAGATGCTGAGCATAAAGCTGAAATAGAAGAACTTTTAGCATATGATGAAGACACTGCTGGTGGACTCATGGCCAAAGAACTTGTTAAAGTTTATGAAACCTGGACGGTTGCTGGTTGTATGCGAAGAATTCGCGGTCAAGCCAAAGACGTCACTCGTGTACATTCCATTTATGTTGTTGATAAACAAGATAAGCTTATTGGTCGTTTATCATTAAAAGATTTAATTACAGCCAAAAGCGAACAAAAAATTGCAGAAATTTCAAATGCAAATGTTGACTCTGTAAATGTTCATGACGATGTTGAAGATGTTGCAAAAGTGATGCAAAAGTATGATTTGGAAGCAATTCCAGTACTTGATGATAATCAGATTTTAGTTGGTAGAATTACCATTGATGACATTGTAGATGTCATGAAAGAAGAAGCTGATAAAGATTACCAGTTGGCAGCAGGTATAACACAAGGGGTTGAAGCAGATGATAGTATTTTAGATCTTACGAAAGCGCGTTTGCCTTGGCTGTTTTTAGGTTTGCTTGGTGGTATTGGTGCTTTTATTATTATGGAAGGTTTCCAGGAAGCATTTAACACCTATGCTGTGCTTTTCTTTTTTACACCATTAATTGCTGCAATGGCAGGAAATGTTGGTGTACAATCCAGTGCGATTATTGTTCAAGGTTTAGCGAACGACGATGTAAAAGGAAGTGTCAATGGCAGATTGATTAAAGAAATGCTCCTAGCTGCTCTTAATGGCGCCATTCTAGCAGTCTTTCTGTTTTTGTTTGTTTGGCTTTATATAGGTGAGATGGACAAAGCGTTGGCCATTTCTGTGTCTTTAGTAGCTGTGATTATTATTGCAGGTTTAATAGGAACATTTGTGCCTCTATTTTTAGATAAACGAGGTATTGATCCAGCAATTGCAACAGGACCATTCATTACGACAAGCAACGATATTTTGGGTATCCTACTTTATTTTTGGATAGCTAAAATGATACTCGGGATATAACTTCAAGAAGTAAATTACAACTTATGAAGCGCATTAATATCAAAGAAAAATTCTCTAAATTTTCTAAACAATGGCATCCACATCAAATTGCTGTAGTTGATGATATGCAAGTGATTTTGGCAAAGCTAAAAGGTGAATTTGTTTGGCACAGTCATGATGATGAAGATGAGTTATTTCAAGTGGTAAAAGGGACTTTATATATGCAATTTAGAGATAGAACCGAAGTTGTTAATGAAGGTGAAATTATCGTTGTTCCAAAAGGTGTAGAGCATAACCCTTGCACAAAAAATGATGAGGAAGTACATGTCTTGTTGTTTGAAAAACTGTCAACTGCGCATACTGGAAAGGTCATGGACGAAAAAACACAAACGCATTATCCTAAAATCTAGATGAAAATCCTTCACCTCGATACCAATCATTCATTATTAATCAATCAATTAAATGATTTAGGTTTTACAAATCGCGAAGATTATTCATCTTCAAAAGAAGTTGTAGAAGCTAAAATCCACGAGTACGACGGAATTGTAATTAGAAGCAGATTCAGAATCGACAAACAATTTCTAGACAAAGCAACAAATCTTAAGTTTATTGGACGTGTAGGAGCAGGACTTGAAAATATTGATGGCGATTATGCCGAATCAAAAGGAGTTTATCTTATTTCTGCACCTGAAGGAAACAGAAATGCTGTTGGTGAACACGCTTTAGGCATGTTGCTTTCTTTGTTTAACAAACTTAATAAAGCTGATAAAGAAGTCAGGCAAGGCAAATGGTTGCGTGAAGATAATAGAGGTATTGAACTTGACGGTAAAACTGTTGGTTTGATTGGTTATGGTAACATGGGAAAAGCTTTCGCTAAGAAACTAAAAGGTTTTGACGTTCAGGTGCTGTGTTATGACATTAAACTCAATATTGGAGATGAAAATGCTAGGCAAGTATCTCTAAAAGAGCTTCAAGAAAAAGCAGATGTGCTCAGTTTGCATACACCACAAACATTGTTGACCACGAATATGGTGAATGAAGCTTTTATTAGTCAGTTTAAAAAATCGTTTTGGCTTATTAACACTGCTCGTGGTAAGAGTGTCGTGACTTCAGATTTAGTTGAAGCCTTAAAATCGGGTAAAATATTAGGAGCAGGATTAGATGTTTTAGAATATGAAAAAGCATCCTTTGAGAATTTGTTTTCTTCTGAAATGCCTCAAGCCTTCGAATATTTAATACAAGCAGAAAATGTTTTGCTCACACCTCATGTGGCAGGTTGGACTATTGAAAGTAAAGAAAAGTTAGCCCAAACCATTGTAGATAAAATAAAGCAAAGATTTTGCTAAATTTAAAGCATGAAGAAAACGATTCTTGTTTTTACGCTTCTTATTCTGGCTATAATTCTACTGTTTCAACTTAGTAAATATGCCATAATTTCTGGCAATTTAAATTTTGAATCTACTTTAGCAATTATTGCAGTTGTTTTCTTTTTTATTGGTGTGTATCTCAACAAAAAAAGCCTTAATAATAGGAAAGCTGTAGAAACTGAAATCGACCATCAAAAGATTCAAGATTTAGAAATTAGTCATCGTGAGTACGAAGTACTTCAGGCCATCTCAGAAGGTTTGTCAAATAAAGAAATAGCAGAGAAATTATTCCTTTCAGAAAGTACTATTAAAACCCATGTTTCAAATCTTTTGGTGAAGTTAAATGCCAAACGACGTACACAAGCCATTCAAATAGCTAAAGCCTATCAGATTATTTAAAAAATAATTACTTTTAGACTAAAGTATGATTGTTTTGGTACTAAAGTATGACTTAAAAAAGATCGATGTCTTCTACTTTTGAGTCATAATTATTAAATTCAAAAAAGATGAAAAAAACAGTTTTAAAATACGGCTCTTATGGTTTGTTAACAGGAGTCGTATTATTTTTAATTTCAATTTTAGTAACCAAAAGTCTTGATTATTCATTACAAGAAATTTTAGGCTATGTGACTATGGTTGCAACATTGTCCTTTATATTTTTTGGTATTAAGCACTACAGAGACAAGGTTAATAATGGTGTTGTAAGTTTTGGAAAAGCTTTAGTAATTGGTTTGTTAATTTCTGCATTAGTAGGTTTGGGAGTTGCTATTGCAGATTACATTTATACAACTGTAATTAATCCAGATTTTGCTCAAGAATATTTAGATAGAACCATTGAGATTTACGAAACACAATATTCAGGTGCTGAACTTGAAGCTAAAAAAACTGAAATAACTCAGCAAATGGAAGACTATGGAAGTTCAGGTTTTATGGCAGCTTTAATGTTTATGACGGTTCTTGTCATTGGATTCATAATTTCATTAATTTCAGGGTTAATCCTTCAACGTAAAAACTAATAAAATGCAATACAAAGCAACATCTCCAGAAGATTATATAAGCCAAGTACCTGAAGAACGCCAAGAAACTTTAAAAAAATTACGAAAAGTTATAAAAGCTAATTTGCCAAAAGGATTTGAAGAGGGTATTCAATATGGTATGATTGGTTATTATGTGCCTCACAGCATTTATCCAGATGGTTATCATTGCACACCATCTGAACCTTTACCATTTATGAGTTTTGCATCACAAAAGAACTCAGTGAATTTATATCATAGTGGGATTTATGCTGTTCCTGAAATTCATGATTGGTTTGTAAATGAATATCAAAAACACTGCAAGCGTAAGCTAGACATGGGAAAAAGCTGCATTAGATTTAAAAAATTAGATGAAATTCCATTTGAATTAATAGGTGAATTATCAACTAAATTGAGTGTAGATGAGTGGATTAGTATTTACGAAAAAGCAGTAAAGAACAAATAGTGAAGTTGTAACAAATAAATCAATTTAAAGACTAACAATAAAATTTAACCAATGAAAAAAAGAGTCACAGGAATTGGAGGTTTGTTTTTTAAAACCAAAGATCCAAAGGCATCCAAAGAGTGGTACAAAAAACACTTAGGATTTAACACAGATGATTATGGTTGTACATTCTGGTGGAAGGATAAAGAAGGAAACGATTGCTCTACACAATGGAGCCCATTTCCAGAAAACACTAAATACTATGAGCCATCAAATAAGGACTTTATGTTTAACTATCGTGTAGAAAATTTACATGAATTAATACAAGTTTTAAAAGAAGAAGGTGTAACAGTTATTGGTGATATACAAGAATACAGCTATGGTAAGTTTGGCTATATTATGGATAACGATGGTAACAAAATTGAACTTTGGGAACCGGTTGATAGTGCGTTTCAATAAAACTAACCGAAAATGAAAACATTTAAAAATTGTCAGAGTTGTGCAATGCCTCTTAAAAAGGATCCAAAAGGAGGAGCAACTAATAAAGATGGTTCTAAAAGCAACATGTATTGTAGTTATTGTTATGAGGATGGTGAGTTTTTGCAACCAGAAATAACAGCCGATGAGATGAAAGATTTTGTTAAAAATAAGCTTAAAGAAATGGGATTCCCAGGGTTTTTAGCTGGATTATTTTCAAAGAATATTCCAAAATTAGAGCGCTGGAAAAACTCTAATTAATTGAAAAATAATAAACTAACCAACCTTTATTTTTAGTATATTTATTCATCTAACCAAAATTAAATAAAATGTCAGACGAAAAAAGTTTAGGCGACGACCTTAACGATATGTTAGGCGACGCAAAAGAAGGCGCTAGAAAAGCAGCTCAAAAAGCCGAAGAATTTGGACAAGAAGCCAAAGAAAAAGCCAAAGAATTTGCAGAAGATGCAAAAGAAAAATCTAAAGAGTTCGCAGAAGATGCCAAGCAGGTTTTAAGTGATGGCAAGAACATTGCAATAATCGCACATATTACATTAATTGGTTGGATTATTGCCTTAGTTATGAATGGTGGCGACAAGAAAACAGAGTTTGCGTCATTTTATATAAGACAAATGTTAGGTCTTATGCTAATAGCACTTATATTAAACTTTATACCAATTATTGGATGGATTGCTAATATTGGGACACTTATCCTTTGGATTATCAGTTTAATTAGTGCTTTAGGTGGAGAAAAGAAAGAAACTCCAGTTGTTGGGCACCTTTTTCAAAATTGGTTCAAGTCAATATAAAACAATAAGGATCGAAGAGTTAAACTTCGATCTTTTTTATACATTTATAATCGTAATATTGCAATAATACAATTTATTTGTATATTTGTAATCTAAAAACAATTAAATGGGAGCTTCTAAAATAGATATTTATTCAAATGAAATTAATGAAATTGCAGCCATTGCAAAGGTGTTTTCTCACCCTGCTAGAGTTGCTATTCTACAATATATAAGTAAACAAGAAGCTTGTATTTGCAACGATATTGTTGACGAAATTGGTTTAGCACAAGCAACCATTTCTCAACACTTAAAGGTTATAAATGATGCAGGATTATTGAAAGGCACTTTTGAAGGTAAAAGCCTTTGCTACTGTTTAGATATTAATAAGTTTCAAGAATTACAAACCATGTTTAACTCTTTTTTTAATCAAACAAAATCAAATTGTTGCTAAATAGCAGCACTAAAATATAATATCATGAAAACAAAAGAACTATTTGAAATCTTCAATGCTCATAAGGATAAATCGTTGTTATTTGAGTATCAACCGCATGAATTTGTAAAGGCCAATTACCATATCACTGAAGTAAAACACGTAAAGATTGATTCGGTAGATTGTGGTTCGGGAACAGATGCTTGGAATGAAACTATTATTCAGCTTTGGGAAAGCCCACTGGAAATAGGTAAGCGCGATTTTATGACTGTTTACAAGGCGTTGAGCATTTTAAATAAGGTTGGTAAAATGAAGCCTTATGACATGGATGCAGAACTTAAATTTGAATACAGTAACAAAACATTTCATACAGCTCAAATGTTTGTTAACGATTTCGAAATACGAGATAACAACTTAATTATTAAGTTAGGCGTTGAGAAAACTGATTGTAAAGCGAAAACAGTTTGTGGCGTAGTTGAAGAAGTAAAAGCTGCTTTAGTTTCTGATGAGCCTTGTTGCTCGCCAGACGGAAATTGTTGTTAATATATTATGTCATTCTGAGCTGTCAAACTGAGTGCACGCTTGTGGCTTAAGCTTTAGTGTAAGTACAGTAGAGGTCAAAGCAAAGAATCTTATTAAATGAAACTTAACATTAGAACATTCAATAAACAAGATTGGAATTCGGTTTCAAAAATTTATGAAGAAGGTATTGCAACTGGGATTGCAACTTTTGAAACCGAAGTACCTTCCTTTAATGTTTGGGATGAAAAATATTTAAAACAATGTCGTTTAGTAGCTGAAACTGATAATGAAGTTGTCGGTTTTGCAGTATTGTCACAAGTATCAAAACGCAAGGTTTATAAAGGTGTTGCCGAGGTTACCATTTATATTTCAGGAAGTCACAGAGGTAAAGGCATAGGTAAGCAATTGTTAAATGCATTGGTTGCTGAAAGTGAAAAAGAAGGCTTTTGGACCTTGCAAGCTGGAATTTTCTCAGAAAATTTAGCAAGCATACAATTACATAAATATTGTGGTTTTAGAATAGTTGGAGTAAGGGAAAAATTAGGAAAACGTGAAGGAAAATGGCACGATAATGTGCTTATGGAAAGAAGAAGCCCAAAGTTTTTATAATTGTCAGGTTGAGCGCAGTCGAAACCTTTAAAATATATAAGTTTAATTAAAAAGATTCCTGCTGGAGTTTATCTTGAGAGGAGTCGAAAGGAAGGAAATATTATGACAAACATTCTAGTATTATGCACAGGAAATTCCTGTAGAAGCCAAATGGCACATGGTTATTTAAACCATTTTTTAGACAATAGAAAAGTAAAGGTTTATAGTGCAGGTATTGAAACGCATGGATTAAACCCTGGAGCAGTCTCTATCATGAAAGAAGATGGAATTGATATTTCGAAGCACACCTCAAATCATGTTGATGAATACGCGGCAATTGACTTTGATTACATTTTAACTGTATGCGACCATGCCAATGAAAATTGCCCATATATCCCAAGTAAAAATGCAATAAGATTGCATCATAACTTTTTTGATCCTTCAAAAGTTAAGGGAACAGAAATCGAAAAACACGAAGCCTTTTTAAAAGCAAGGAATGAGATAAAGAGCTATTGCAAAGAGTTTGTAAATGCAAATTTACTCTGATTCGTCAATAGTACCGTTTGAAAATTTCCGTTCTAATTCTGCTTGAAACTCTTCCATCACAGGACGTACAGTGCTGTCTGGTAAATCTGCAATTTTAATATACATCAAACCATCTACTGAGTTATTAAATAAAGGATCGACATTAAAAGCCATTAAGCGAGCATTTTGTTTGATGTATTTCTTAAGTAAAACAGGCAGACGTAAAGCTCCTGGCTCGATTTCATCAATTATTTTATCAAACTTGTTCAGATCCGCTTCAGTTTCATCAAAAACAAAGTCTTTGTCAGCATCTTTTAACTTGACCTTAAATTCTTTTTTAGGATGTACATATTGCGCTAAATATGGATCATAATAGTGTGATTTCATAAACTCAATCATCAAACTTTTTGAGAAGTTCGAAAACTGATTGCTAATGCTCACACCTCCAATTAAATACTTATGCTCTGGAAAACGAAGTGTCGTGTGAACAATACCTTTCCATAACAAAAAGAGAGGCATTGGTTTTTGCTGATAACTCTTAATGATAAAGGCTCTTCCCATTTCAATGGATTCACTCATCATTTTATAAAGTTCGGGTTCAAACCTAAATAGATCTTGAAGGTAAAAACCATCAATACCATATTTTTCAAATATTCTTGAACCTAATCCCATTCTGTAGGCACCTGCAATTAAATTTTCTTCATTGTCCCAAAGAAACATGTGGTGATAATAAGTGTCAAACGTATCAAGATCAATCGCTTCGTTGGTGCCTTCTCCTACTTCGCGAAAGGTAATTTCTCTCAATCGACCAATTTCTCTAAGTATATTAGGTAATTTGCTTGCTGGCGCTAAATAGACCTCGTAGTTTTTACTTTGCAATAATCTATAATCACCTTCTTTTAAGGTTTCAATTTCCTTTATCATCAACTCCGTTTTTACTGGAGTTACAATTCGCTTCGCTGGTTTTGGTGCTTTTAAAGTTGATTGTATATTATCTAAAAGTTTACCTTTTTGGTCAAAGGCATTAGCAAGCATATAGGTTTTTCGTCTTATAAACTCTGAAAATTCTGGTAAGGCTTGGTGTTCTTGTTGGTCAGCTACTGATATTGGTCTACCAATTCTAACTTTTATAGTTCGTCGCTTTTGTGTTAGTAATTCAGAAGGTAGTTTTGCAGTTCTAAAAGTGTCACTAATTTTTGAAAGCTGGTAAAATAACTTACTGTTTTTAGCATGAAAATAGATTGGAACCACAGGAACTTGGGCTTTCTGAACAAGTTTCATAGCTGCTTCTTCCCAAGGTTTGTCAACCACTAATTTTCCGTCTTTGTAAGTTGAAACTTCCCCAGCTGGAAAAATGCCTAAAGGTTTTCCATCTTTTAAATGGAGTAATGAATTTTTGAAACCAGCAACACTAGATTTTACATCCTTTCTGTCTTCAAAAGGATTTACAGGCATAATATATGGTTTTAATGGCTCAATACGATGCAGTAAAAAATTACCAATAATTTTAAAGTCACTGCGTTGTTCCAACATTAACTTCAAGAGTAAGATGCCATCAATACCACCTAGAGGATGATTGGAAACTGTAATATATGCACCTTCTTTTGGAAGGCGTTTTAAGTCTTCTTCTGGGATTTCAAATTTAATTTGAAAATCGTCTAATAATGCATTTAAAAAAGGAAGGTCATTTAAGTGTTTATTCTTACTGTAAATTTTATTAATGGTAGAAATATTAAGAAGCTTCATTAATATCCATCCGAAGAATGTTCCAATAAATCCATATTTATCAAATTTAATCGCCTTGGCGACTTCTTTGGCTGTAACTAAACTCATTTGCTATTATTAGTAAGGACTACAAATCTACACATTTATTTGGTTACTATTTGAACGGTTTCGTTGTAAATTTGTTTCAGAAAAACGGTTTTATTTTCTTCTAATTGATTGATTGCTTCTTTGGTGTAATGTCTAATCGTATAAAGAGCCACATTTTTATGAAATGTTACTTTAAACTTAGCTTTTAAGTGTAGTAGAAGTTTATCCAAATTGTTATAATTATTATCCACGCAGACTGAAAAACTTATGGCTGAGTTTTGAATCACATCAACTTTCATTTTATATTGATGTAATAGGTTGAATATTTCACTAATGTTTTCTTCAACAATAAAACTAAAGTCTAAAGATGAAAGCTCAATAAGTACTTGGTTTTTTTTTACAATAAAACAAGGCGTCATTGGGTCTAATAATATGCCTTTTCCAACACGTGTGCCTTCATTTTTAGGATTTAAAAATGATTTTACAAACAATGGAATTTCTTTTTGCTGTAAAGGTTGTAGAGTTTTGGGATGAATAACAGATGCGCCATAAAAAGCAAGCTCTATAGCTTCGCGATACGATATTTGGTTAAGTAATTTTGCATTTTCAAAATACCTCGGATCTGCATTTAAAACTCCGGGAACATCTTTCCAAATAGTTACATTATTGGCATTTAAGCAATATGCAAATACAGCTGCAGTATAATCGCTTCCTTCACGTCCTAGAGTAGTTGTAAAATTATTAGCGTCACTTCCTAAAAATCCTTGAGTGATATTAAACTGATTGGTTTTTACACCTTTTGTTATAAGTTGCTGAGTTGTTTTCCAGTCAATTTTAGCATTTCTGTAATAATTATCAGTTTTAATCAATTCTCTTACATCCAGCCAATTATTGTTTATGCCAATTTCATTCAAGTAAGCGCTCACAATTGCAGTTGAAACGAGCTCTCCATAACCTACAACCTGATCATAAACAAAATTGTAATCTGGAGATTTATTTCGATTAAAAAACGTGGTAAGATCTTTAAAAAAATCTTCAACTTGATTAAAAATAGGATGATTATCAGAATCAAATAAATCTAATAAAATGGCATTGTGAAACTTTTTAATATCTTGGATAGAGCTTTGAAGTTCTTTTGTGTTGTCAAAATAATTATGAATCACTTTTTCAAGAGCATTGGTAGTTTTGCCCATGGCTGAAACTACCACAAGCATATTATCATGACCAGTCTCTACAAGTACTTTAACTAAATTTTTTACACCATTTGCATCTTTTACAGAGGCACCACCAAATTTAAATATTCGCATCAGTTTAGGTTTGCTATATAATTTTTAATTCCGTTTTCATCTAAGTGTACAACATTCCAATCACGTAGCACTTTGGCACCTTTTCTCTCGTATAATTTTATAGCACCTTCATTCCAACTAATAACTTCCCAATTAATGCGTTTAGCTCCAAGACTATAGCCATGTTTTACAACTTCATCCAATAAGGCTGATCCAATGCCATGGCCTCGCATCTTTTGGTTTACGATTAAATCTTCAAGATGTAAAATTTTACCTTTCCATGTTGAGAATCTGTTGTATACTACGGCAGCACCTACAACCTTGCCATCAACTTCGGCGACAAAACATTTAAAAGCAGGATGAGTCCCAAAACCATCAGCTATTAAGCTTTCAGTAGTAACTTCAACTGCATCAGGCTCTTCTTCAAAAACTGCTAGTTCTACTATTAATTCAAGCACTGCCGACATATCGTGCTTTGTGGCATTTCTAATTGTAAAATTCATCTGTATAAAATTGTGGATCAAATATAACGAAACCGATTATTTTACCTCAATAAATATGTTATTAAAAAGAGGTAGTTTCTTAAAAAATACGATATTTGTAACGCACAAATACCCAACCACTTTATGTCTCAAAAAAATAAAACTCTTGGTGAATTTATTATTGAAAATCAAAACTCATTTAAGTATACTTCTGGTGAGCTTTCCAGGCTAATTAATTCAATTAGATTAGCAGCTAAGGTGGTAAATCATGAAGTAAATAAAGCAGGATTGGTTGACATAATTGGTGAGGCAGGAGACACAAATGTTCAAGGGGAAGATCAGCAAAAATTGGATGTTTTTGCAAATGACTTGTTTATTAAAGCAATGACTAGAAGAAATATTGTTTGTGGCATAGCAAGTGAGGAAGAAGATCATTTTGTTGCTATAAACAGTCAAGACGAAAATCATCAAAATAAATATGTAGTTCTCATTGATCCATTAGATGGATCCTCTAATATTGATGTAAATGTGTCTGTTGGAACAATTTTCTCCATTTACAGACGTGTAACAGAAGTTGGCACACCAGTCACAATGGATGATTTTTTGCAGCAAGGCAATAAACAAGTTGCTGCAGGTTACGTCATTTATGGAACATCAACCATGTTGGTTTATACAACTGGAGATGGTGTTAATGGCTTTACTTTGAATCCAGCAATTGGGACGTTTTATTTATCTCATCCTAATATGCAGTTTCCAGAAGATGGACAAATTTATTCAGTAAATGAAGGCAACTATATTCATTTTCCACAAGGCATAAAAAATTACATTAAATATTGTCAAATGGAAGAAGGTGACAGGCCTTATACTAGCAGATATATTGGATCCTTAGTGTCCGACTTTCATAGAAATATGATTAAAGGAGGAATTTACATGTATCCTAAAAGCTCTCTTCAATCTAACGGAAAATTACGTTTGTTGTATGAGTGTAATCCTATGGCTTTTATAGCTGAACAAGCCAATGGTAGAGCTAGTGATGGATTTAATAGAATACTAGACATATCACCAACTGAGTTACATCAACGTGTCCCATTTTTTTGCGGAAGTAAAAATATGGTTAAAAAAGTTGAAGATTTTATGCAAAATACATAACACATAAAAAAAGCGAGCTAAACAGCTCGCTTTTTTTATGTTTGTTTTCAACTATTGATTCATCGTTTTCATTTGTTCTGTAAAGGTATCAAGATCAACTTCTTGATGCACCAGTTTAAGTGCTTTATCAGTAATATATTTAACATTTTCAGGATTAAAACCTAAACCAATACAAAATTTTCTAAGCATTTTTACCTGATCTTTAGATTCAATATGATCAGCCCATACCATTCTTGCCAAATCATACAAACGCTCTAAACGTCTGTCATAAGATAAAGGTGGATTAATGGGATGAGTTTTATAATCCTTTAATATTTGTTTATACTCTAAGTCTGAAATATTTAAATTTCTAGCCAAACGGTCTAAAAATGCTTTTTCCGCATCATTAATGACTCCGTCACTCATAGCAACTCTTACGATAGCGGCAAAATGATCTTCATTACGCTTTTTAAAACCACTATCAAATAAATCTGAAATTGACATATCTTGTATTAAATTTTTTGTACTGCAAATATAACACTAATAACATTTTTAAGACCATAAAAATTAAAATTCTAATAAACAATTACTCTATATTTGCATAAATTTTTTCTGAGTGAGTAAAACCCTTATCTCTCAAAACTTTGAACGGTCTTTGCAATTGCAAAAACTGCAAACTACTATTGCCCAAAGCCAAGTAAGACTGCATTTAAAGGGCCTAGTTGGTTCGTCATTATCGTTTGTTGTTGCTGAGTCTTTCAAAAAGGCAGATAAACCATTTTTACTGGTATTTAACGACAAGGAGGAAGCCGCGTTTTATTTAAATGATCTGGAAGAATTACTATCCGAAAAAGATGTATTGTTCTATCCTGGAAGCTACAGAAGACCATACCAGATCGAAGAAACAGATAATGCGAACGTATTGCTTAGAGCTGAAGTTTTAAACAGAATAAACTCCAGAAAAAAACCTGCAATTATTATTACGTATCCAGATGCTCTTTTTGAAAAAGTAGTAACTCGAAGAGAATTAGAACGCAATACATTAAAAATTTCTCTCAACGACAACCTCTCCATTGATTTTGTAAACGAAATGCTTTTCGAGTATCACTTTAAACGTGTTGATTTTGTTACGGAACCAGGTGAATTTTCTGTTCGTGGTGGAATTGTTGATGTGTTTTCTTTTTCACATGATGAGCCATATCGAATTGAATTTTTTGGAGACGAAGTAGATAGTATCAGAACCTTCGATGTTGAGACACAACTGTCCACAGAGCAAATTAAAAAAATTAGCATCATACCTAATGTGGCTAATAAATTAATGGATGAGTCCAGACAAAGTTTTTTAAAATACATTGCACAAAAAACAGTCGTTTTTGGCAAAAATTTTGACTTAACCTTTGATCGTGTGGACGACTTTTTTGACAAAGCAATTGCAGCTTTTGTTAAATTA
>CAZRDG010000029.1:0-14296 GCA_964598775.1 uncultured Lacinutrix sp. | reverse complement strand
AGTTGGTTAGAGCATCTGACTGTTAATCAGAGGGTCCTTGGTTCGAGCCCAAGAGAAGGAGCAAAATCAGAAAAAGTTCAACAGAAATGTTGGACTTTTTTGTTTATAGTTTCTATTTTAAAATAAAAAGACCATTGCAAATGCAATAGTCTCTTTAAAATCTCCTCACAAAAATTGATTAATAGCATTGTAAATATAGGCACACTCTGTAAGAGTTATATTATGCAAGTGTTACCTTATTATAAAATTTTATACTAATAATGAAGACCCATCTATGACTTAGGTGGGTCTTATATTTTCAATGTAGTAAATCGCTGTTTAACGATCTTTGGTTTATTTGAGATAATGTTTCTTTTTAGGGATCCACCTTTAAGGATTTACTTTATGTTTCATTAGTCTTAAAAACTCTAGAGCGTCTATATATAAGACGCAAAAACAATAAAAAAGTCACATAATTTTCAAAATTATTTTCGGTTTAGTGTAAACTGTTCGCCAAAAACCTCCAAATAACTGAGTTTCCCATCAGCTCCTCTAATAAAACTAAACATGGCTGTACCATATTCTTTTTTATCAAAAACTCCTTTGTAAGTATCGTAGTGCCAATAACTCATTGATCCTAAAAGGGTATCATTTATATTAAAAACCAACTGATTTCCTTTCTTCGAAATTTCAACAGAACCATATTGTGTATTTGTATAAGTGCCTATAAGTTCAATTGTTTCAAAACTCGATTGAGTGTCTTTTATTGGCTCTGGCTCTTTTTGTTTTTCAGTTTCTGGATGATATAATGCATAGAGTTCATTACTCCAATCTTTAGTTATTTTTCCATCCATAAATAAATCAAACACTGCATACATTACAGCGTGACGAAGCTCAACATGATCTAAATTGCCCATCACATAAACGCCAATATTTTCCTCTGGAATCATTCCAGCTATAGCGACCATTCCAGCTAAGCTACCAGTATGAAATTGCACCATTTTACCTCTGTAATCATGCTGAAACCAACCCAAGCCATAGGTTGTCCAATTAGGTTTAGTAATCTGCTGCGTTGGATAAAATTGACTAGCAGGCACTATTTGTTGCGGTTTAAATAGTTCTTGAAAATTTGTAGGAGAGATGAGTTGTTTACCATCTTTAGCACCTTTGTTCAATAGAAATTGAATCCATTTCCCAATGTCGTTAATTGATGACCACATAGAGCCAGCTGGACCAATATTATCGGCTGACATCTGTCTGATTTTTATAATTTTTCCATCAATTTCATAATGCGCATCGGCTTTGTTCTCAATGGGCTGCACTTGTTCTAATAAGGCATAGGTATTGTTCATGCCTAAGGGTTGAAAAATTCGTTCCTTTAAGAATTCGCCCCAAGTTTTTCCACTAACTCTTTCAAGAACTTTACCAGCAGCCAAATACATTAAATTTTGATAAATATAACTTGAGCGCAATGAATAAGAAGCTTCTACTTCGCGCATTTTGTATAGTGTACTATCACTACTTATGGTCATCATACTCCATAAATAGTCTGTGTTTCCGAGACCAGTTCTATGCGTTAATAAATCCCTTATGGTTATTTCACGTGTTAGATATGGATCTTTAAGTTGAAATTCTGGAAGATAGTCTATCGCTTTATCATCCCAATTTAACTTACCATCATCTATTAGCATTGCGAGACCAGCTGCGACAAAGGCCTTAGTGGTAGACATGCAACCAAAAAGTGTGTTTTCATCAACATTCTTATTTGTTCCAAGAGTGGTTACACCATAACCTTTTTTAAAAATGATGTCACCATCTTTTACAACAGTAACAGCAAATCCTGGTGGCTTCCAAAGCCCAATTCCTTTTTGGATATAAGCATCCAACTCATTTAATTTTTCAGTATGAGATTGTGCATTTACTGATATAAAGGCAATTACCAATATTTGAGTGATAAAGAATTTTAGTTTCATGTTATTAATGATTTTGTAATTTTATTTTCGCATCAAATCGAATCTATGTGTATATTTTAGTGTAATACTCTGGTTATTAATTCCATCGAGATAGTCTTCATCTTTTACAACATTTACAACTACAAATAATCCTGTATTAGCATTTTGTAACCACCCAAAACGAGCATTTACAGAAGTGATGTTTGATATGTTATTATGCTGAATCAAGCTTTGAACAAACATTCTTGGTGTAAATGAATAGGATAAACGTGTACCACCAACAAATGCTGTAATATCTCCATTTGGCAGATTCAGTATATTATGACTAAAGGTAAGCGACGAATTAAATTTATCTCCTATTCTATAATTTAGTGTTCCACCATTTGATATGCGATCACCACCAAAATAACCTCCAATGATTGTTCTCGTGCTTAATGACACTTCTTTATTTGGGTTTGTCATTAGAATGAGCTGTAACTCACTATGCTTGTAGGTGTCAACTGGAATTTCAACTCCTGAAATATCAAATGACTCTAGAACCCCTTCAGTTGTGAAATTAATTCCTGTATGAATTTCAAAACCACTTGCCCAAACCCAATGGTTGTCAATATGCAAAAACCCAGTAACCAATTCATCATTAAAATTCCAATATCCTCTGTAAGAAACATGAGGTCGAATCTCTAATATTTTCCCCCAATTTTTCGGACGCATTGCCCTAAACAATAAAAATTCAGGTTTTTTAAATGATGAACGTTGTAAAAACCCAACTTCTGGATTAAAACCTTCGCCAACTTCAGTGTAGCCAGCATTTATATTCCAGCCATCCCAATTATAGTTGGCCATTAATTTAAATGCGTGATCTTTACTTTCAATCCCAGGTGTTATGCTTTTTGCTGCAAAACCAGTGATTTGTGCTTTTTTGCCAAGACCATATTTTCCATCTACAGCGAAAACGCGATTGTAATCGTCATCAGTATCACCTAAGCCAGCCCTATTAATAAATACACCTCCAATGGATGAGCGACTTGTAACAAAATCATGGTTCACTCTTGCAACCGAGAAATTGTTTTTTTCAATTCCTGCATCTTCAACATCTTCAGTAAACATGGATAGAAGTCCAATGTTGGTCTGATTAATTTTCCCTGAAACTCTAGCACCTCCAATAATTGGTACTAAAGAACCATCGTTACCAATACCAATACGTCTACTAAAAAACAAATCGACTTCTCCAGGACTACCAACAGAAAATTGGCCAGCGTTTTCTAAAAAGAAAGGGCGTTTTTCCGGAAAGAATAAATTAAATCTATCTAGGTTTACTTGTTGCTCATCCACTTCAACTTGAGCAAAATCTGTGTTATAGGTTAAATCTAAAGTTAGACTAGGTGTAATACTGTATTTTATATCTGCACCAACTTCAAAATTTGTATCAGTTTCACTCGGATTAACAGAATTATCATTGACGGCTTGCATTAAAGCATATGGCAAAAGTGTTAAGTTGCCAGGATTTTTTAGACTTAGTCCATGCATTTTACCTGCAAGAGATAAACGCTTCATATCAAAACCCAACGGTAATGAAGCCCAAAAAGCAGTTTCGGTATTTTTGCTGATGTTTCTTTGAAAATTGATACCCCAAGTTTGGTTGTCACCACTATTAAATCGCAAGGATCTTAGCGGAATAGCAAATTCTGCACTCCAACCATAATCACCTGTTTCGGTTTTTACAGTCCATGAAGCGTCCCAATTAATATTTGTTCCTCCAATTACACCTTGTTGCTGTCTATTGGCACTAAAGTTACCCTGACCTTCATTGTCTATCTGCGCATCGTATTCCATTCCATCAGCATTAGTTCCAAATAAAAATCCATTTTGCTGATCATTGTATGTGTCTATAATAAAGAGGAAACTGTCTTCATCATTCAAATCTGAATCTCTTCTAGAATCTGATACTACTATGGTTTCAGGGTTTGAATCATAACAAACAACAGCGACATAAAACATACCTTTAGAATAGGCAACACGAATTTCCGTTTTTTCTGAGGCTGGAACATTGAATTGAGGCTTTATTTGTATCAACTCTGTAATTGGTGTGACGGCTTTCCAAATCTCATCATTTAAAACATCACCATCAATAATTGGATCTGAACTTAATTGTGAAATATTAAAACTAGGTCTTTCTGAAGATGTTTGGTTTTGAGCAACATTAATTTGAGTAAACAAACATGCCATACTCATACTAAAAAGTAGTTTTTTGAACATTGACATTAATAAAGGTTGGTTAGTTATAAGGTTACAAATTATGAAAAAAAGACATTAAAATCACAAATATGATATTTAAACACAACGTTGTTTATTTTTAATAAAACGCCGACGGAATTAATATTAACACCTATTTATAACTATGGTCTTATATTTTTTAATTTATTTGTATTAGTAAACACCCAAATAATGAAGAGATTTTTACTACTATTTGCTTTTCTTACTGGTTTTTTTTCTCAAGCTCAGATTTTAGATCCAGTTGATTGGAAATTTGACAGCAAGAAAATTAATGACACTGAGTTTGAACTGATCTTTACTGCTTATATGGATGAGCATTGGGCAATTTATTCACAGTTTAAAGATAGTGATGATGGTCCACTTCCAACCGAATTTATTTTTGAAGAAAATGATGGCTATGAGCTCATAAATGGTGTTGTTGAAGATGAATTAAATAAAGCCACTAAGTACGATTCTGTATTTGAGATGGTGGTTGCAAAATTCTACAATGAAGCTCGATTTTCTCAGCGTGTAAAACTTTTATCCAATAGCGCAACTATCACAGGAAACTTGATGTATATGACTTGTGATGATGAGCAATGCATCTTTAAACAAGACAATCCGTTTTTGTTTCAAATATCAGCTTCGGGTGAAACAAGTGCTCAACAAACTACAGGGGAAGATATAGCTATTGATAATACTGCTGTAAATAACCAGTTATATGGTATTCAACCTGAAGATATTTTAAAATTAGACACCACATGCGAAGGTGAAATCACAACTGTTACTAATGGTTCTGACCAAAGTAAATCTCTTTGGAGCATTTTTGGCCTAGGGTTTTTAGGAGGCTTGTTAGCCTTGCTCACACCTTGTGTGTTTCCAATGATACCTTTAACGGTTAGTTTTTTCACAAAAAAGAATAGTAAAAAAGGTTCAGGGATTTCAAAAGCAATACTTTATGGCTTCTTCATTTTAGCAGTGTATTTAGTGCTTAGTATTCCTTTTCATTTAATAGATTCTATCAATCCTGACATTTTAAATGAGATTTCCACAAATGTAGTCCTCAATGTCATTTTCTTTTTGATTTTCGTCTTTTTTGCATTCTCGTTTTTTGGGTATTACGAATTAACCTTACCAGCAAGTTGGACAAACAAAACCAGTAAAGGTGAAAATATTGGTGGTGCACTTGGCATATTTTTTATGGCACTTACTTTAGCAATTGTTTCGTTTTCATGTACTGGACCAATTTTAGGTTCACTACTTGCAGGATCTTTAACTGCTGATGGTGGAGCGTGGCAATTAACTGCTGGAATGGGAGGTTTTGGTTTAGCACTTGGTTTGCCTTTTGCAATGTTTGCCATGTTTCCAAACATGCTTAACTCGTTGCCAAAGTCAGGTGGATGGCTAAATACTACAAAAGTTGTTTTAGGGTTTTTAGAATTAGCTCTTGCATTTAAGTTTTTATCAAATGCCGATTTGGTCAAACATTGGGGAATTTTAAAACTTGAAGTCTTTTTAGGAATTTGGATTCTGATTTTCTTAGGCTTAGCATTGTATCTGTTGGGAAAAATAAAATTTCCACACGATTCTCCAATTAAGAAATTGTCGTTTTCACGACTAGCTTTCGGGATTCTTGTTTTTGCATTTTCGGTGTATCTAATTTCAGGATTTAGAGTGAATAAAGACACAAATACATTTACATCGTTAACTTTGTTAAGTGGTTTAGCACCACCAGTTGGTTACAGTTTTTTATATCCAAATGATTCACCAAACAACCTTGAAACCTTTAAAGACTTAAAAGAAGGAATCGCTTATGCTGAAAAAGTAAATAAGCCAATCATGTTAGATTTTACAGGATATGCATGTGTAAACTGCAGAAAAATGGAAGAACATGTTTGGCCAGATGAAAGAATAGATGCTTTATTGCGTAACGACTATGTGCTAATTTCGCTTTATGTTGATGATAAAAAGGAATTACCAGAAGACGAGCAGATTTTAGTAAGTAGAATTAATGGAGGAACGAGGCAACTGACAAATTATGGCCACAAATGGGCTCATTTTCAGACGCAGTTTTTTCAGTCTAACTCACAGCCTTTTTATGCTTTGTTAAGTCCAGATGGTCAAACAGTTTTAAATAATCCAGTCGGCTACACTCCGAATGAAGAAGAATATGCTGCATTTTTAGAATGTGGTTTGCAAGCTTTTAATGAACAGAAACCAGCATCATCAATCTTTGAAATAAATTAAGTCTTTCAATATTTGTCTTAAAAAATTAAGATTAGCAGATCAAAGTTTGGTAAAAATTTAACGATAAAGCATTGTAATTAAAATAGGAAGCAAGTATCTTCGTTAGTATAGATACTGATTTATTTATAGTACCTTTTAAACAATTAAAATATTAATGTCAGAGAAAAAACAGCTTAAATATGACAAAGCCTATTTAAGAATGGCTGAAGAATGGGGAAAGTTGTCTTATTGCAAACGCAAGCAAGTTGGAGCAATTATTGTTAGAGATAGAATGATAATTTCTGATGGGATAATGGAACACCAACAGGGTTTGAAAATTTTTGTGAAGATGACGAAGGCTATACCAAATGGTATGTTTTGCATGCCGAAGCCAATGCGATTTCAAAGGTAGCATCTTCAACACAATCATGTAAAGGTGCAACCTTATATATTACGTTATCACCTTGTAAAGAATGTAGTAAGTTAATTCATCAGGCAGGAATTGTTCGAGTTGTTTATAAAGAAGCCTATAAAGATGATTCAGGGATTCAGTTTTTAAAAAAAGCTAAAATTGACACCAAACATATTAGCGATTTAACGTAATGCAAATTCATAAAAAATACATGCCACTTATAATTGGAGCAGCTGTTGCTGCTGGAATTTTTATTGGTGGAAAGTTAAGCTTTACAGATAAATCAGATAGGTTATTCACATCAAATTCTAAAAAGGACAAATTAAACCGTTTAATAGATTACATTGACTACGAATATGTTGATGATGTTAATACAGACAGTATAGTTGATGTTACTGTAAACAGAATTTTAGACAATCTTGACCCTCATTCTACTTACATTCCAAAGAAAGATTTGCAAAGTGTGACTGAAAACATGCAAGGTGATTTTGTAGGAATAGGAATTAGTTTTTATACATACAAAGACACGGTAACCGTAATTAGACCACTTAAAGGAGGTCCAAGTTATAAAGCTGGAATAAAAGCAGGTGATCGCATAGTAGTTGCAAATGGCGAACCAATTTACGGAGAGAACTGGAACAATGAAGCTGTTGTAAATCGCCTCAAAGGTGAAAAAAACACCGAAGTCGATCTAAAAATATTTAGACCAACAGAGGGAAAAATGTTAGAATTTTCTGTTAAACGAAGTGATGTGCCAATCATTAGTGTCGATGCAGCGTATATGCTTTCAGACGATTTAGGGTATATAAAAATTAATCGGTTTGCAGAATCTACCTATAAAGAATTCAAAAAAGGGTTGGATAAGTTGCAAGATCAAGGTGCTACAAAGTTAGTATTGGATTTAAGAGACAATCCAGGAGGGTTTTTAAACATTGCCGAGCAAATAGCAGATGAGTTTTTAGAAAATAAGAAGCTCATCCTTTTTACTAAAAACAAAAGCGGAAAAATTGAAAAAAGCTATGCGAGCAGAAGAGGTGATTTTGAAGATGGTGAAGTTTTTGTCCTGATAAATGAAAACTCAGCTTCAGCCAGCGAAATCATTGCAGGAGCTTTGCAAGACAATGACAAAGGCACTATAGTTGGTCGTCGTTCTTATGGAAAAGGGTTAGTACAACGAGAAATGGCTTTGGGTGATGGGAGCGCAATACGACTAACTATTTCGAGATATTATACACCAACAGGTCGCTCCATTCAACGCTCATATGATAAAGGGAATGAAGATTATTATCACGAATATTACAAGCGCATTCAAAATGGAGAGTTGTCTAATGAAGATAGAATAGAGGTGGCAGATTCTTTAAAATTCACCACTCCAAAAGGTAAAGTAGTATATGGTGGAGGAGGTATTATTCCTGATGAATTTGTACCCATTAATAAAAAAATGGAAAACCAAACCATTGATTTAATTCTAAGAAGTGGCGTTTTAGATTATTTTGTGTTTGAAGATTTAGATACTAACAGATCAAGTTTTTTGGATATTACAAAAGAAGGATTCATTGAAAATTACGAAGTATCAGATGATATGCTCAATCGTTTTAATGACTATTATAATTCAAGAGCTCGATATAAAATAACCTTTGTTGCTTACGCTGATGAAGTAAAACTGTATATTAAGGCAAAACTAGCCGAGCAACTATTTGGAGATGAAGCTTACACTCAAATTCTTAATAGTAATGATGTAATGTTAGCACGAATTAATGAGCTGATTAATGATTAATTAAGCTTATCATGCACTTTGGTATGATTGCCATCATTCCAGAGAGTTAGTATATCAGTAGCAACATGTGCTCCACTTCCTGAAGCGATTGCAAATTGACTTCGCCATCCTGCTAAAGTTCCAGCCACGTATAAATTTTCAGAAATAAGATGATCTTTGTTTTCTAACCAAATTCTGTTTTTTTCAGGATTAGTTCTTGGATGAGGTTTAACGTATTGTTCTAGTCCTTTTATAGTGAGGAGATTCGTATAACCAACAGCAACCACAACAATGGTTGAAGTATAGGTCCCTTTGTTCGTTTTTATTTGAAAACCATCAGAAACTCTCTTTATTTCAAGGACCTTTTCTTTGTTAACTTGAGTAATATGAGGATATAAAGTAGAAAGTTGTTCCTTTCCACTTTTTAGAATTGATGCTCCAGTTGTCCCAGGATTTAGGCCAAGTACATTATTAAATAGTGCTGTTTGTAAGTGTGAAGCCTTATCGTGTGTGAAAATTCCAATTTGTTTGTCTATTACATAAGGTCTTTTTTGAGCAGAACCCAAAACCAAAGCACAAGACATACCAGCGGCTCCTCCACCAATGATAAGAACATCAAACATTAACTTTTACGTTTTATAGTTTGTTCAATTTTTTTTGAAACTCGCCAAATTGCAAGTAATATAATAGCGCAAAGTCCTGCAAAAATGGTAATTAAAGCCACTATGCTTTCCTCTTCAAAAGGTGTATCAAAATTTATTTGAGTGACGTTATATCCAATTAGTAAAACAGCAATAACTGTTAATATGTATGTAAAAATCTTCATTATTGTATGAATAATTCTTTAATATTATGAGCAAATAATTTTACCGCAATTGCGAGCAAAATAACGCCAAACACTTTTCTAATAATACTTATCCCATTTTGTCCTATAACACGCTCAATTTTTGCTGAGGTTTTAAGTACGATATAAATAACAATAACGTTCATTATTACAGCAACAATAATGTTTTCAAGGCTATATTCAGCTCTTAAAGATAATAAAGTTGTTAAACTTCCTGGTCCTGCAATCAATGGGAAAGCTAAAGGAAAAATACTAGCAGTCATCGCATTATTTTCTTCTTCTTTGTAAAGTGTTATACCCAAAATCATTTCTAACGCAATGAAAAACAAAATGAAGGCTCCAGCGACTGCAAAACTATTTACTCCAATTCCAATAAGTGAGAGAATGTTTTTTCCAACAAACAGGAACACGATCAAAATAACACCAGCAATGATGGCTGCTTTTTCACTTTGAATGTGACCAACTTTTTTACGTAAATCAATAATAATTGGAATATTTCCAACAATATCAATTACAGCAAACAGCACCATGAATACCGTAAATATTTCTTTAAAATTAAGTTCCATGACTTATGAATGTGAATTTTTGGCAAAAGTAATCTATTAAAGCAATATTGACCATTAAATAAAGGTAAAGTTTATCTATTTTTGCGTGGAATTAAGCGTCTAAAAAAATGTTTCAGCTAGGAAAAACAATAGTTTCAGAAGATATTATTAAAAAGGACTTTGTGTGCAACTTATCGGCATGTAAAGGTGCTTGTTGTGTTGATGGTGATGCTGGAGCACCTCTTGAAGAGGCTGAAACTAAAATTTTGGAAGACATTTATCCAACTTTGAAACCTTATTTGAGAGCGGAAGGGATTAAAGCAATTGAAGCTCAAGGGAAATTCACTACAAATGAAGATGGAGAGTTTGAAACGCCTTTAATAGATGGAGCTGATTGTGCTTATGTAATATTTGATGAACATAATACAGCACTTTGCGCTATTGAAGAAGCCTATAACCAAGGTGATATTAAATGGAAAAAGCCTGTATCTTGTCATTTATATCCTGTAAGGGTTAAAGACTACAGTGAGTTTTCAGCAGTCAATTATCATCACTGGTACATTTGTGATGATGCATGTACGCTTGGTAAAGAACTTCAAGTTCCTGTTTATAAATTTGTAAAAGAAGCTTTAATCAGAAAGTTTGGCAAAGATTGGTATATGGAACTGGAAAAAGTTGCCGAAAAAATGACCAAATAGTTAAATAGGTATATTTAAAATAACTTTTGTACCAGAAGCCTTGTTTTGATGGTCAAATAAATCTTCAATTTTCAAATCATACATTCTGGCAAAACGTTTTGAGAAGTTGAACAAGCGTTCTCTTGTGATTTCAATACCAACCGAATCGCGTTGTAAGGTTTTATTTAATTTTCGTTCATGCGACACTTTTCTTCCAACACCATTATCTGTAATAGATATAGTAATATAATCGTCAGACTCCTTTTTTATATCTAATTCAATCCGTTTATCATCTGTTTTAGAAGATAAACCGTGCCACAAGGAGTTTTCTAAAAAGGGTTGTAAAATTAATGATGGCACTCGAATATTTTCAGGATTTATTTTCTCGTCTATTTTTATTTTAAAATCAATCTCATTTGAAAATCGAATGTTTTCAATATTCATATAAAGTTTCATGGTGTCTAGTTCATCGGCCAATGAAATGTCCTTTTCATTTGAAGCTACTAGTATTTTGCGAATCAATTTTGCAAACTTATTTAAATAATAAACAGCATTTTCTTTCTCGTTATTTATAATATAAAGTTTGATTGAGTTTAAAGAATTAAAAATGAAATGAGGATTCATCTGACTTTTGAGCATGTTTTGCTCTAGAGTTAAGATTTTTTTCTCTTGAGTTATTTGTTGCTGCCTATTAAAAATAAACAATAAAACTGTTACTAACACAATGGCCAAAAGAGAGAGTAATAATGACAATCTGTTTTTTTCAAGATGAGATTTTACCAGTTCGTTTTCATTTGCTAACGCTTTAATTGTATTTGTTTTACTCTCACTTTCGTATTTTATAATAAGGTCATTGATATAGGATAAATTTCGTTGGTTGTTTATTGTTCGCTCTAAAGAATCTGCAATTTTATAATCTCTTAATGCTAAATCAAAAATTCCTTTATTGACATAGTTTTTAGAGAGGTATTGTAGGGCCTCAATTTTTGATGTTAACAAGTTATAATTGTCAGAAATTTCAATAGCTTTTTTTAAATGTTGTTCTGCAAGATCTTCCTTATTTGTGAGCGTTTCAAGCCAGCCTAAGTTCGTGTAGGATGTGGCAATATAATATTGATCTTCAATTTTTAGAGCTTTATCTAAAGCATCTTGTAAAAGCGTAATTGCTTCATCATATTTTTGTTGTTTAATGTAAATTTTACCTATACTATTAAAGCATATAACCTTACCAATGTCTGAGTTAATGTCTTCGTTGTACTTTAAAGAAGTTTGGTAATCTTTTAGTGCCTCATTAAGCAATCCTTTGGCCTCTTTAGCATAGCCAATATTTTGATAGTTGATAGCAAGACCAAGTTTATTCTCACTTTTATTTTCAATTTCAAGCGACTTGTTAAATTGTTCAATGGCTAAATCATATTGTTTTAGAACGAGGTATATGTTGCCCATGCTATTTAAAGATACAGCTATGCTCAGTTCCAATTGTTCAGTTATGGGATTGGCTTTTCTTGCAAATTCTAAAGCTTGCGAATGATAATCAAGTGCTGAACTGACTAAATCCATACGACGATATACAACTCCTAACATGTTTAGGCTTAAGACTTTTAACTCTAAATTTTGGCAATAAGTAGCAACTTCCTCAGCATATTCGTGATAATCAATTGCTTTATCATACTTTGATAGATTTCTGTAAATTACACCAAGGGCATTCAATGCATAACTCTCAGCTTCAAAATAACTTCCTTTTACAACCCTCTCATTCAATTGTTTCATTTTTACTGAATCGTTTTTGAACTCTCTGAATAATGACTCCAATTCAGTGTAGCTAGTTGTTCTAGTAAAAAGTATTTCGTCTAAATTATTATCAAAAGTTTGATTGTAGGTGTCTTGTGAAAATGAAAGATTAAAATCTAGAGCTATGACTAAAATAGGAATAATGAAATTCTTAAAGGTTAGATAATATGACAGCTTTAATGGGTACATTATATTTTATCTAAGAACTCTGTTTTTCTTTGGCGCGCAACAGGAATTTTATGGTTAGATTCCATGATAAGATACCCTTCGGTTTTTAAAAATTCTTTGATTTTATTAAGGTTTACGATAAAGGAATTGTGAGTTCGAAAGAAACTGTTTTCAGGTAAAAGATTATTTATGTCTTTTAGTTTTTTAGTCACTACTTTTTTCTGATTATTTTTTAAAAATATAGTGGAATAATTACCATCAGATTGCACAAAAATAATATCATCAATATGAATAAAGATTAGTTTGCCATCAGAATTAACAGTTATTTTTTGATGTGTTTGTGATCCATTGAAGCCTATCAAAAGACGTTCAAGTTTATCAATTGAAAATATTTTAGAATTGAATTTTTTAATTTTTTCAATCGTTAGATTTAGATCATCAGAGTCTATGGGTTTTAATAAATAATCAATAGCCTCATGCTTTAATGCTTTTATAGCGTATTCGTCATATGCAGTTGTAATTACAACGGGGAAGTCTCGATTAGTAAGCTTTTCTAGAAACTGAAAACCATCCATTGTAGGCATTTGTATATCTAGGAACAAACAATCTGGCGTGTTATTTTTAAAAAACTCCAGAGCTTTTTCAGGGCTAGAAAATGTCTCCATAATGGTAATCTCCTCACTAAAATTTGTAAGTTCCCAAGATAAACTTTGAATGGCCTTTGGCTCATCATCAACTATTACTGCATTTATCATTAGCAAAATTTTCTTAATAATACTTAATTAAAAAAAGTATTAAATATATCTGTAAAATTACTAATTAAAACCTGATTCGATACTACCAACTATACAAGAATTAATACCAACCATACATTTGACTCGTGCATTTATTCTATTTATTTTCCATATTTGTAATACGAATTATCAGTTAAGGTTAATCAAATATTACAATATAAAGTGAGTTTAGGGAATCACTTTTAGATTAAATGCTATTAATCAACAAAAAAACCAGATATAATTCTGGTTTTTTTATTTAAAATGAAAACTATCATTGTTTTATTATAGTTTTAGTTAGTTTAGTTAATTATTGGGGAAAAGTGAGAATGGCAACATTCTCACTTTTTATTTATAAAAAACTGAAAAACACTTTTAGTATATTGTTTTTTTAAAGGCTATCCAAAATCGCTTGAAACCCTTAGCTTCATTAGGTTTGTATTATTTGCTATTAATTTAAAATACTGATAATCAATATCATACAATTAAAATTAAATAATTAGTAATGTAAGAAAAAAACCACTCGTTGTTAAAAACTTGTTGACAATGTTTATAAAAATACCTTTCATTATCTTCTACATTTTTGAATCTTTGTTAGTCCCAAATCGAAGTAAATCATTTCACTAAATCTTAAAAAACACACACATAAATGTCAAGCCAAGTAGAACCAATTTTAGCCGAAAATAAAGATCGATTTGTAATTTTTCCAATTCAACATAAAGATATTTGGGAATGGTATAAGAAATCTGAAGCGAGTTTTTGGACTGCAGAAGAAATTGATCTACATCAAGATTTGACAGATTGGACCAACAAACTTAACGACGATGAGCGTTATTTTATAAAACACATTTTGGCGTTTTTTGCGGCAAGTGATGGTATTGTAAATGAAAATTTAGCTGAGAATTTTGTAAATGAAGTGC
>CAZRDG010000028.1:0-14607 GCA_964598775.1 uncultured Lacinutrix sp. | reverse complement strand
TTTAAAAGCTTTAGCTGGTTGTCCAGATGCTGATGGTGACGGTGTTGCTGATGGAGATGATAATTGTCCTAACGAAGCAGGTCCTGCAGCTAATAACGGTTGCCCTTGGCCAGATTCTGATGGTGATGGTGTTTTAGATAAAGACGATCAATGTCCTAATGAAGCTGGAACAGTTGCTAATAACGGTTGTCCTGAAATCAACCCAACTGTTGAGGTTATGGATACTTTAAATGAATACGCTAGAACAATCTTATTCGATACTGGAAAAGCAACTTTCAAAAAAGAAACTGATCCTGTATTAAAAGCAATGACTGCTATTTTTAAAGAATATCCTAAAGCTAGCTTTACTATTGAAGGTCATACTGATAGTGTTGGTTCTGAAAAATCTAATCAAATATTATCTGAGAGAAGAGCTAACGCAGTAAAAGATTACTTAGTTGCTAATGGTATTAGTGATGATCGTTTATCTGCTGTTGGTTATGGCGAAGCTCAACCAATTGATGATAACAAAACAAGAGCTGGTAGAGCAAACAACAGACGTGTTGAGGTAAAACTTAACGACTAAGTTTTTGTAATTACTATTTCTATAAATAAGATAAAAAACGCTGAGATAATATCTCAGCGTTTTTTATTTTTATATAATGGCAAACTTTATAAGAAGTGTATTACTAGATTTAAAAAAGAAGGATGTTGATTTTTCTAAACTTCAATTTATCCTGCCAAGCAAACGCTCTGGCATAGTATTGCAAAATGAGCTCTCTAGACTTAATAATACAACATTTTTTGCACCGAGTATTTTAAGTATTGAAGAGTTTGTAGAAGCACTATCTAATCTAAAAGCACTTTCAAATATTGAGTTGCTGTTCACTTTCTATAAAACTTATATAGATTATACTGAACGAGATGAACAAGAACCCTTTGATTCCTTTTCTAAATGGGCTCAAGTAATTCTTCAGGATTTTAATGAGATTGACCGTTATCTAATAGACCCAAAACATATATTTAGCTATTTAAACGAGATTCAAAAAATTAACACCAACCA
Organism: uncultured Lacinutrix sp.; assembly: GCA_964598775.1. Taxonomy (GTDB): domain Bacteria; phylum Bacteroidota; class Bacteroidia; order Flavobacteriales; family Flavobacteriaceae; genus CAJQLB01. The sequence goes on along the minus strand of CAZRDG010000028.1, from coordinate 13,565 downwards.
TTGGTCTATAGAAAAAAATCAATCTGATTTCACAAGGCGATACTTAAATTTTTGGTCTAAGCTTTATCAGTATTACAGAGAGTTTTCAAATAACCTAATAAGTTCCGGCTTTGGCTATCAAGGATTAATTTATAAAGAAGCCGTTGAAAACATTGAAAACTATATTCAAGCTAACGAATCTAAGCATCACGTTTTCATTGGTTTTAACGCTTTAAATAAAGCTGAGTCTACCATTATTCAAGAGTTGCTACAAAACGAAATGGCATCTATTTATTGGGATATTGATACCCATTTCATGGACTCAAAAATACATAACGCATCACAGTTTATCAATTCACACAGAACCAAATGGAATTACTACAGATCAAATGAGTTTAAATGGTTTTCTAACAACTACAATACTCATAAAATTGTTCAAGTAATTGGAGCCTCTCAAAATATAGGTCAGGCCAAAGTAATAGGAGAGCTTCTTTCTGAACTGAAATTAACAAATGATTTAGCTAATACTGCCGTGGTTTTAGGTGATGAAACCCTTTTGATTCCTGTGTTGAATTCATTACCCGAAAATGTAGATACTATCAATATAACAATGGGTTTCCCATTAAAGGATACACCGTTAACGCCTTTGTTTAATAGGTTGTTTGTTATGCATTCTCAAGAAAAATTAGAGTTTTATTTTAAAGACATCATTTCAATATTATCTCATCAATATATTCGCCCATTATTTCAACATTCTGAAAAAAATGAGGCAGACGAATTGATTTTACATATTCAACAACAAAATTTGGTTTTTATATCAGAGGTAAAACTACGATCACTTATTAAGGAACAGGCTGACATAATTTCGTTGTTATTTGGAAACTGGGAAAACAAACCTGAAATAGCAATTTCAAATTGTTTGTCAATCATATTGGCAATAAAAAATAGCTTTTCTTCAAAAAAAGAAAATACTATTGCTTTAGAGTATTTGTTCCGGTTTCATGAGGTTTTTAACATGCTTTTTAATCTAAATTCAAAGTATAAAACCATTTTGAACATCAAAACGCTTCAAGGTTTATTTAAAGAACTAATCTCTTTTGAAACATTAGATTTTAAAGGCGAACCCTTACAAGGACTGCAATTAATGGGCATGTTGGAATCTAGAGTTCTTGATTTTGAAACAGTGATAATTTCATCAGTTAACGAAGGCATTTTACCATCTGGAAAAAGCAATAACTCATTTATTCCTTTCGATGTAAAATTAGAGGTTGGCTTGCCAACATATCAAGAAAAAGATGCTGTTTACACCTATCATTTTTATAGGTTGTTACAACGCGCCAAAAACGTTTACATTATTTACAATACAGAAGTTGACGCCTTAAATGGAGGTGAAAAAAGCAGATTTATTACTCAATTAGAAATTGAAGGTATACATGATATAAAACATAAATTAGTTAGTCCTATAAACCGTAAAATTGATGTTGAGCTTGATCGTGTTTCAAAAAATGACAGCATTATTTCCAAACTAAAAGATATCGCTGCAAGTGGATTTTCACCATCTTCATTGACGTCATATATCAGAAATCCATTAGATTTCTATTATGAAAAGGTTTTAGGTATTAAGGAAGTCGATGATGTTGAGGAAATCGTAGCTGCCAATACTTTAGGATCGATTATTCATAACACCCTTGAAGATTTTTACAAGCCACTTGAAGGGCAACTGTTAACTGTTGAAATCATCAACACAATGGTGTCTCAAATTGATAACACTGTAAGGAAGCATTTTTTAGATATTTACAAACAAGGTGATATCACTAAAGGTAAAAACCTTATCATTTTTGAAATTGCAAAACGCTACATTTTAAACTTCTTAAACTTAGAAATAGACTCTTTAAAAAAAGGAAATGCGATAAAAATTATCAGCATTGAATCGGATCTGAATATTCCTATAGATATGACTGAATTGGGCTTCCCAATTCGTTTAAAAGGAAAGGTAGATCGTGTAGACGAATATAATGGCATAACCAGAATTATAGATTACAAAACTGGAAAAGTAGAGCAAAATAAAGTTCAATTAGAAAACTGGGACGACATAACAACAGACTATGATAAGTATAGCAAAAGCTTTCAAATATTAAGTTATGCATTAATGATACAACATGAAACACCTTTAAGCGATAACACTGAAGCAGGAATTATTTCATTTAAAAACCTAAAATCAGGATTTATAAAATTCAATAAAATTGAAAGAGAAAACGGAAAGCGACAAAAAAGTGCAACTATTAATCAAGAGATATTAAGCGATTTTACTCAACAATTAAAAAACTTAATACTAGAGATTTTTAATCCTGAAATTGATTTTATTGAGAAAGAGGTTTAATAAAGGGTTAAAATCGCTCGCCGTCACACATGGCTTCAGCGAGCTAAGTGGAGAAGATCGGGCTCGAACCGACGACCTCTTGACTGCCAGTCAAGCGCTCTAGCCAACTGAGCTACATCCCCAAATTTTATTTCATACCACTAAGCACTAAAACTGGTCTAGGACTGTGAAAGTCTTTCTTCAAAATGGTGTTTTTCTCCCATTTTTTTGTAAAAAATCCTCTTTTACGTCTTACTACGCACAACATATCAGGATCATTGGATTTGTAATGCTCTAATACACCTTGAAACGTTGTTGCATTTTCAGTTTTGGTAATGTCATCCACAATCTTTTTTAATGAGTCATTCACATCAAAATCACCTTCATTATAATACGTGGTTTTTACCAATAATAGGTTTACAGTAGCCTTAAATTGTTCTTTGATATCAACTATTGGCTTTAAAACACCTTTCTTCTTAATAATAGCAGATTTAACAGCAAATAATATTCTTTTAATAGGTTTAAACGTATAACCTTCTGGAACTATTAAAGCAGGAATTTGTGTTTGCTTTATGATTTTTCCTGAAGTTTTTCCTAAAAACACTTCGTCTTTAACCGATGTTGTTCTTGGCTCTATTAAAATTAAATCTATATCTGCAGCCTTACATGCTAATTCTAAGGTGTCAATTAAATTTCCTTTAAGAACTTTTACAATGACATCAACCCCTTTAGTGTCAATTTTAGACACTAACTTGTTTAAATATTCTTTACTTTCTCTCTCTAAAATATGATCCACCTTAATCATAGTCCCTGCTTTTGTGTAAACATTATAAACCTGTACAATGTAAAGCTTTGCATTAAACTCTTTTGCAAAATCAACAGCATACTGCAAATGACTCTTTGCATTTTTTGATGTACCGACAGGAACTAAAATATTCTTCATATTCAAAATTTTAAAGACTAAATTTACTGAAAATTACTCTGCAAAAATAAACATTAATAATAATAAGTTCTAAAAAGACTTTTGAGTACAGCAATTACTTTAAAACAGATTAACAAACTTGCCATTCCTGCTTTAATTTCAGGGGTTTCTGAGCCTATCTTGTCATTAACAGATGCAGCGATTGTTGGAAATATTGAAGTAAATTCAACAGAATCATTAGCGGCAGTTGGAATAGTAACTACTTTTTTATCTATGCTTATTTGGGTTCTTGGTCAAACACGAAGTGCCATTTCCTCTCTTGTATCGCAATATTTAGGAGCAGATAATCTTGACGCAATTAAATCTCTTCCTGCGCAAGCCATTTTTATAATCACTTCTCTGAGTATATTAATCATATTAACAACCTATCCTTTTGCAACTTCTATTTTTAAACTTTATAATGCCTCGCATTTAATATTGGATTACAGCGTAGATTATTATAAAATTCGCGTTTTTGGATTTCCGTTTACACTTTTTACTATTGCTGTTTTTGGAACCTTTAGAGGTCTTCAAAATACATATTATCCCATGCTCATTGCCATTGTTGGCACAATTGTCAACATTGTTTTAGACATAGTTTTGGTTTATGGCATTAATGGATTAATTCCTGCCATGAATATTAAAGGTGCCGCATATGCTAGTGTAGTTGCGCAACTCATCATGGCTATTTTATCTGTTTACTATTTATTAAGGAAAACAGAGATATCATTAAAACCAACATTCCCATTTAATAAAGAAATAAAGACATTTATACTGATGATTCTAAATCTATTTGTTAGAACATTAGCCTTAAATGTGACACTTTATTACGCTAGCGCTTTTTCAACAAGTTATGGAAAGGAATACATTGCGGCTTATACAATAGCTATTAATTTATGGTTCCTTGGTGCTTTTATTGTTGATGGTTACTCTAGTGCAGGCAACATATTATCAGGAAAACTTTATGGACAAAAAAACTATAAGGAGCTCGTTCAATTGAGTAATAAACTTATTAAATATGGACTATTTTTAGGGATTATTATAGCTATAATTGGAGGCCTTTTATATTATCCTATTGGACAAATATTTACCGATGATCCTGAAGTTTTAAATCAATTTTACAAAGTGTTTTGGATTGTTTTGGCAATGCAGCCATTTTGTGCGCTTGCCTTTATTTTCGATGGTGTATTTAAAGGTCTAGGACAAATGAAGTATTTAAGAAATGTCTTATTATTTTCCACTTTTGTTGTTTTTGTGCCAATACTTTTTTGGCTGGATGCACTAGATTATAAGTTATATGCTATTTTTATTGCCATGACTTTCTGGATAATAGCAAGAGGTTTCCCATTAATCATAAAATTTAGAAAACAATTTTTATCACTCTCACAAAAGACGTAATTTTACTTAATTATTTTATTTATGTTATTAGCAACGATACTTCAAGATGTTGACATCGAAGAAAAAATTAAAAATGCTCCAGATAGTAGTTATGAAATTGGAGTTTTTATAGGCTCAATGTTGCCTTTTGTTGTTTTAGTAGTTATTGCATATCTAATTTATAGACATCACAAGAATAAACTTAAAAACAAATAAAATGGGTGGAAGTAGACTTTTTCTAGTATTAGCAATTGTATTGATTATTATCTATTTTTATAATAGGGTTAAAAAACGCTAATTATCTAGTTTTTAACCAACCTGTAATACTCATGCGTTCTTTATTTACAGGTTTTACTTCATGTTCAATGATCTGACTTTCAAAAATGACTACGCGTCCTGGGAATGGGTATATAACTTTTTCAGTTTCTTCTCCATTTTCATTTAAATATAAGACCAATTCACCACCATTTTCTGGCAACCATCCATCTTCATTTAAGTAGCAAACAATTGATAGTTTTCGTCTATCATCATTATGAAAAGTATCGATGTGCCTTTTGTAATAAGTCCCTTCAGGATATAAGGCATAATGAAATTCTTTTTGCAAAATTCCCAAAAAGCATGTTTTATTTAAATAATTGACAAGATTATTTACCTTATTAAAAAACAACATCTCTGCTTCATTGGCTTTAAGTTCATCGATCCATAAAATAACATCACCTCGTATTGATTTTACGATAATCTCGTTAACACGATTGCCAATTGCTGCTTTTTTAAACGTATCTTCTTCATGCTTTTCAATTAATGATTGTCTCAACAAAGAAACTTCTTCATCTGTAAAAAAATCCTCAACAATACAATATTGTTGCGCTAAAATATTATATATAATGCGCTCGTATTGAGGATTTTCTATAAAAGGAATTTCTTCAAATAGCTGATTCATAATTAGCGTCAATAACTTAAAAGCGAGCAAATGTAATCTAAAAAGCAATTGCTTTTACAAAATGAATATCTTTGCACTGAAAATGAATAACAATGAGTAGTATTAGAATTACAAAACAGTTCTCTTTTGAAACAGGCCATGCGCTTTATGGTTACGATGGAAAGTGTAAAAATGTTCATGGTCATAGTTACCGCTTGGATGTCACAGTAATAGGAAAACCCATTTCAGATAACTCTAACGTAAAGTTTGGAATGGTGATTGATTTTGGTGACCTTAAAAAAATTGTAAAAGAAGAAATTGTTGACGTGTTTGATCATGCTACAGTATTTAATAAAAACACACCACATGTTGAGTTAGCGAAAGAGCTTGAAAGTAGAGATCATAATGTGCTACTTGTAGATTATCAACCAACAAGTGAAATGATGGTAATTGATTTTGCAGAAAAAATAAAAACCCGTCTCCCAAAAAATATTGAATTATACTCATTAAAACTTCAAGAAACCGCAACCAGTTTTGCTGAATGGTTTGCAAGCGATAATGAATAAAGCAACTCACATAACGGTTCCTGAAGGAAAGAAAATCTATTTTTCTTCAGACAACCATTTGGGTGCACCAACTCAAAAGGAGTCTCTGCCTCGTGAGAAAAAATTTGTGGCTTGGTTAGATGAAATTAAAGACGATGCTGCTGCTATATTCCTCTTAGGTGATTTATTTGATTTTTGGTTTGAGTACAAAAAAGTTGTGCCCAAAGGCTTTACAAGAACCTTAGGAAAACTTGCCGAAATTTCAGATTCTGGTGTTCCCATTTATTATTTTGTTGGTAACCATGATTTATGGATGAATGGGTATTTTGAAGACGAGCTCAATATTCCTGTGTTTCACAAACCACAAGAATTTTTCTTTAACCAAACCTCTTTTTTAATTGGTCATGGTGATGGCTTAGGTCCAGGTGATAAAGGCTACAAACGAATGAAAAAAGTATTTACCAACTCCATTAGTAAATGGTTGTTTCGTTGGTTGCATCCAGATTTAGGTGTGCGCTTAGCTCAATATATGAGCGTAAAAAACAAGTTGATTTCTGGCAATGAAGACGAGAAGTTTTTGGGTGAAGATAACGAATGGTTAATACAGTATTGCAAGCGTAAACTTCAAGAAAATCATCGGGATTATTTTGTGTTTGGTCATAGACATTTGCCCTTAGAAATCGAATTAAAGCCTAATTCAAAATATATTAATTTAGGCGATTGGATTCGTTATTACACTTATGGTGTTTTTGATGGTATAAAAATGGAATTAAAAGAGTACTAATCGTCTTTCTCGTGCTCTTCTAAGTCTTTGGTTAAATCTAATTTTCTAAACGAAGGTGACACAATTCCTGTTGTGATTACAGTTATCAAGGTCATGGTTCCACCAAAAACTACAGCTGTTACTGTTCCCATGAGCTTTGCGGTTAAACCGCTTTCAAATGCACCTAATTCATTTGATGATCCAACAAACATAGAGTTTACTGATGCAACACGACCTCTCATGTTGTCAGGTGTTTTGAGTTGTAAGATAGTTTGACGAATAACCATAGACACACCATCTGTAACACCACTAAAGAATAGTGCAACCACAGAAATCCAGAATATTGAAGAAAGACCAAACACAATAATACAAACACCAAAACCAAAAATCGCTCCAAGTAATTTCATTCCTGCATTTTTACTTATCGGAATATAGGCCGTGACAAGCATGGTTAAAAAAGCACCAACGGCAGGAGCTGCGCGTAGCACACCAAATCCCTCACTTCCAACTTTTAAAATATCCTGTGCAAATATTGGTAACAGCGCTACTGCTCCACCAAATAATACGGCAACCATATCTAAGGTTAGCGCTCCTAATATAGCTTTGGTTTTATAAACAAATCGTATTCCTTCTTTTAAACTTTGAAGAACAGGTTCGCCAATTTTTGGATTTAGAATTGGCTTTTTAGAAATCCTTAATAAATTGATTAATGCTAAGAAGGAAAAACCTACAACCACACAAAGCGACCAATGTACTCCTATCCAAGCTATCGATAATCCTGCTACAGCTGGACCAATAACTGATGCTACTTGCCATGTAGAGCTACTCCATGTAGCCGCATTTGGATATAATTTTTTAGGGACTATTAAAGCAATTAACGAAAATACTGTTGGCCCAATAAAGGCTCTAACAAGACCGCCACAAAACACAAAAAAGTAAATGCCATATAAAATGGTTTTGGTTGACCAACCATCAACAACTTTTGGCCACGTTAATAAAAACAACCCTAAACTAATTATGGTAAATCCAATGATACACTTTATTAAAAGACCTCTTTTTTCTTTTTGATCGACAATGTGTCCTGCAAATAATGCCATACCAACTGCTGGAATCACTTCCATGAGACCAATTAACCCAAGAGACCATGGGTCTTTTGTTATGGAATACACTTCCCATTCTATGATAATAAACTGCATGGACCATGCAAAAACCAAGGCAAAACGAACTAATAAAAATATGTTGAACTCTTTAATTCTTAAGGCTGCGTAAGGATCTTTTTTTGCCATATTAAGGTTTGATATCTCTTAATTTTAATTGAAGCGAAGCCCTACCTTGCCAATGATTTTCATCAACAGAATAGACTGCTTTAAACGGTTTTCTGTTTGATATAACTTCCAACTTATCTCCTAAACCAAACCCTATGCAAACTAGTTTTTCTTTTCCAGATTGGGTTACAGTAATCCGTAAATGCTTGTCATCCTCTCCAACACATTTACCATAACCTGTATCTTTTAAGTTATTTGTCATAAAAATTGGGGTCATATTTCCTGGTCCAAAAGGTGCAAACTGTTTAATAATTCGCCATAGCTTATCGTTTACTTGAGGTAAATCAATTTGCATATCGACTTTAATTTCTGGTGTCAATAAGGATTTATCAATAGTTTTTGAAACCTCATCTTCAAACGCTTGTTTAAAGGCTTCGTAGTTTTCTTCTTTTAAAGTTAAGCCAGCGGCATATTTATGACCTCCAAATTGTTCAATGTGTTCTGAGCAGGCTTCCAATGCGTTATAAACATCAAATCCAGAAACTGAACGCGCTGAAGCGGCCAACTTATCGCCGCTTTTGGTAAATACCAAAGTTGGTCTGTAATAGGTTTCTGTTAATCTTGAGGCAACAATACCAATAACACCTTTATGCCAATCTTCTTTATAAACTATAGTGGTGAAACGTTCTTGCTCGTTTTGAACTTCTATTTGTTGAAGAGCTTCTTCGGTAATTTGTTGGTCTGCTTCTCGTCTATCTGTATTAAACGTTTCAATCTCTGCAGCGTACTCTTCAGCCAATTTTATATTGGTTTCAGTTAATAACGCTACTGCGTGATTGCCATGCTTCATACGTCCAGCCGCATTAATTCTTGGTGCAACGATAAACACGACGTCTGTTATAGTGAGTTCTTCTTTCTTAACCTGATTGATTATTGCTTTTATTCCTGGGCGTGGATTTGAATTGATGACTTGCAACCCAAAATAAGCTAATACTCTATTTTCGCCTGTAATCGGAACTATATCTGCTCCAATTGCTGTGGCTACCAAATCTAAGTACTCAGCCAAATCTTCAGTGGATTTTCCTTCATTTTGAGCTAATGCTTGTATAAGTTTAAATCCTACGCCACAACCACATAATTCTTTATAAGGATACTCGCAATCGTCTCGTTTTGGGTCTAAAACAGCAACTGCTTTGGGTAACTCGTTTCCAGGTCTATGGTGGTCGCAAATAATAAAATCAATGCCTTTCTCTTTAGCATAAGCTACTTTATCGATTGCTTTTACACCACAATCTAATGCAATAATGAGTGAAAAATCATTGTCATGTGCAAAATCAATTCCTTGATAAGATACTCCATAACCCTCTTCATATCTATCAGGAATATAAGTCGCTACATGTTCTGTTCTTGTTTTTAAATACGAAGACATCAAAGCTACTGAAGATGTTCCATCCACATCATAGTCTCCAAACACCAAAATATTTTCGTTTTGAAGAAGTGCAGTTTCTATCCTTGATACAGCTTTATCCATGTCTTTCATTAAGAATGGCTCGTGTAAATCACTTAAACTTGGTCTGAAAAATGTTTTAGCAGCTTCATAAGTTTCAATACCTCGTTGTAGTAACAAAGTTGCCACAACATCATCAACTTGAAGTGCTTTAGTTAGGTGTGCCACTTTCGAGGCTTCAGGTTTAGGTTTAAGCGTCCAGCGCATAAATAAATTCTTATTTATTATGATAATGGATTTCAGTCTGTAAATCAGCAAACTGACGAAACATTTCCATGACACCACAGTATTTTTCAATCGAAAGATCTACTGACTTTTTAATTTTTTTCTCATCTAAATCTTTTCCATGAAAGTGGTAGTCAAGTTTAACTTTATGATAATACTTTGGGTGCTCTTCTGTTAATTCGCCAGTGACTTCCATTTTAAAATCGTAATTGCTTACCTTCATTTTATCCAAAACAGAAACAACATCAAGTCCAGTACATCCTGCAAGAGCTGATAGCATCAAAGCTTTGGGAGACAACCCAAAACGCTCGTCACTTCCTTCTACATTGGTGTCCATCATTAAGGTCTTTCCACTTGGATTATCAGATTCAAATTTCATTCCGCCTTTCCACTCTGTGGTGATTTTATTTATCATATTCAAAGATTTTTCGTTTATTGTTAGTTCAAAAATACCAATAAAAAACAGACTATGCCACTAGTAACACCATTATCAGCAGACCATGATTTAGAAACCAAAGAATTAGCCGAATTCTTTAATGAAACGCTTGGCTTTTGTCCAAATTCGGTGTTAACCATGCAAAGGCGACCAGCAATTTCAAAAGCATTTATTAACCTCAACAAAGCTGTAATGGCCAATGATGGTCGTGTGACTTCGGCTTTAAAACGCATGATCGCTTGGGTAAGTAGTAACTCAACTGGTTGCAGATATTGTCAAGCACATGCTATTCGAGCTGCTGAGCGTTATGGTGCAGAGCAAGAACAACTAGACAACATTTGGGAATACAGAACACACCCAGCTTTTAATGAGGCTGAGCGTGCTGCATTGGATTTTAGCTTGGCTGCATCAATGGTGCCTAATACTGTTGATGAAAACATTAAAAAACGACTTTACGAACATTGGAATGAAGGCGAAATTGTAGAGATGTTAGGGGTGATTTCACTTTTTGGCTATCTCAACCGTTGGAACGATAGTATGGGAACCAACATTGAAGAAGGTGCTGTTGAAAGTGGCGAACAGTATTTAGGAAAATATGGCTGGAATGAAGGGAAGCACAATGGTTCTCAATATTAAATTTTATCTTTTTTAAACAGCGAAATTAATTTCTAGCTGATCGTTTTATTGTGCCAAATAGAATTAACTTTTTCTTGCAAAAAAGGTAACACTCCAACCTCAAACCAAGGATTCTTGGTGAGCCAAAATCTGTTTCGTGGCGAAGGATGTGGTAATGGGAAATAGGTTGGTAAATACGTTTCATAATTGGCAACCGTTTCGGTTAAGGTTCTTTTTGCTTTATCCCTTAAATAATAATTCTGTGCATACATGCCTATAAGAATCACTAATTCAACATATGGCATAAAATCAAATAAGGCTCGATGCCATTGAGGAGCACATTCTGGTCGTGGTGGTAAATCGCCACTTTTTCCTTTTCCTGGATAGCAAAATCCCATGGGTACAATAGCAAATTTGGTTTCGTCATAAAAATCTTCGTCAGACACATTAAGCCATTTACGCAATTGCTTTCCACTGGCATCGTCCCAAGGAATTCCAGAGTTATGCACTTTAGTTCCTGGAGCCTGACCAATAATAACAATTTTAGAATCTGGATGTGCAGATACGACAGGTCGTGAACCAAGTGCTAAGTCCTTTGAACAAATAGTGCACTGTCTTATGTTGTGAAGCAGTTCTTGCATTGCGCTTTTTTTAGATTCTGAATCAAGTTCAGAAGAACGAATCACTTTTTACCAGCGACTACAATCACTATCTCCCCTTTAGGTGGTTTGCTTGTGTAGTGATCTAAGACCTCCTTAACAGTTCCTCTTATGGTTTCTTCATAGAGTTTTGTGAGCTCTCTCGATACCGAAACTTGTCTGTCCTCGCCAAAATACTCACAAAAGTTAGAGAGTGTTTTTAAGAGTTTATGCGGACTTTCGTAAAAAATGATGGTTCTGGTTTCTTCTGCTAATGTTAAAAGTCGTGTTTGACGTCCTTTCTTTACAGGTAAAAATCCTTCAAATACAAATTTATCGTTAGGTAAACCACTATTAACCAAAGCTGGAACAAAAGCTGTGGCTCCTGGAAGGCAATCCACTTCAATATTATTTTCAATACAAGCTCTTGTGAGTAAAAATCCAGGATCTGAAATGGCTGGAGTTCCAGCATCGCTGATTAATGCTATTGTTGTTCCGCTTTTTAACTTATTAATTAATCCTTCAACCGTTTTGTGCTCATTGTGCATGTGATGCGATTGAGAAGGTGTAGCGACATCAAAGTGCTTCAATAATTTACCCGAAGTACGTGTGTCTTCCGCAAGAATTAAATCGACTTCTTTTAAAACCTCAATGGCTCTAAATGTCATGTCTTTTAGATTTCCGATTGGTGTTGGAACGATGTAGAGTTTACTCATTAATCAAACTTACTTTCAATGATTTCCATGAAGCGTTCTTCAAATTCAGTTTTCCCTTCCCAATGATTATAGTCTGGTTTGATGATATTTTGAATTAAAGTGTTTGCTTCTTCAAAAGTTGACGAGGTGTTTATTTGAGAAAGAACACGCTCGTAATCTTCACTTTTTCCATCAAAAAGATGTTTTATGAAAGCCAATTTATCATTAAGTCCTATGGCAAAACCTGTACTTTTTAATTTATCGTTCAGCGATTTTTTTTCGTTGTCTGCTTTTCGCTTATTGGCCTCAGTAACAGGTTCAAAAACTGGCATTTCTTGAAAATCTGCCACTAATTCTTCTAATTCATTCTTTTTTGACTTTCCATTTGGGATTACTGATTCGACCATGGCATCTACAGCGTGCGTTTCTTGAGGCATTTGCGCAACCATATCCTTAATTTTTTCCATCACTGGCTCGAAAATGCCATCATCTTCAGAATCATCAACATTAACATAAACCTGATCCTCAACTTCAATAGTGTCGCTTACTTTATTGTTAAACGTTCTTTCCATGGTATCAAAAAACGACGTTCCACTTCCAATAGTAGGCATATCTTCTTCAAAATTGTCTTGGGCAAATTTTAAAACGGTTAATTTTTCATATAGTTGAGTTACTTCAGCATGCAATTTGTTTACATCTTCCTTGCCTTTCAATTTTAGAATCCTATGCGCAATACTAATTAAATCTGACTCCAATTTCTTCTTCATAACTTTTAAATTTTATGCAATTTAGGTTTTTGATTTTTAATAAATTTGCTTCACCTTTATACAAACGAAAGTTTACTTCGTTTTAGTGTTAAATTTACGAAATGTTTCTCGAAAATACGGTAAATCATAAAGAACAATTTGGATGGATTGAAGTCATCTGTGGATCAATGTTTTCTGGTAAAACTGAAGAATTGATACGACGGTTGAAGCGTGCTCAATTTGCAAAACAAAAGGTTGAAATCTTTAAACCTGCAATTGACGTCCGATATGATGAAGATAAAGTCGTGTCTCATGATGCTAATGAAATTCGTTCAACGCCAGTTCCTGCAGCGGCAAACATACCTATTTTAGCAGATGGTTGTGACGTGGTTGGTATTGACGAAGCTCAATTTTTTGATGACGAAATCGTTAGGGTTTGTAACGATTTGGCTAATAAGGGTGTCCGTGTTATTGTAGCTGGTTTAGATATGGATTTTAAAGGCAATCCCTTTGGTCCAATGCCGAACCTCATGGC
>CAZRDG010000027.1:0-15080 GCA_964598775.1 uncultured Lacinutrix sp. | reverse complement strand
ATGTTAGTTAAACCAGTTACAGCATATAAAGGTGTTCTTAATTCGTGAGTAACCGTTGATAAGAAATTAGATTTTGTTTTAGCTGCAATTTCAGCGCGTTCTTTTTCCGTGAGTAACTCTTCGTTTTTCTTGTACAACATATTATTAGTCTTCAACCTAATATTGTTGTTTTTGTATAAGGATAAAGTTAATAGTGACAGAATGGTAATCAGAGAAACACTTAAAATGGTGATAAGTCTAGTTAAACTGCTAGCTTCATCTTTTTCTTGAATTTCATCTGCTTGATTTTTTATAAGAGCATCTTTATCAGCAATGATTAGTTGTGCTCTTCTTTCCGGCGATAAATTTTCCCTTTGAATTTTTAATATGGAATCATTCAGGGTTATATATGCTCTTAAACTTTTTACAGCCAAACCATTATTTCCTGAAGCCTCGTACACTTTACTCAAAATTTCATGAGATTCTCTTAAAAGCTCTAAGTTTTTTAAATTTTCAGCAATTTCAAAACCTTTAGCTGACTGCGATAAAGCTTTTTCTAACTTATTTTCTTGCAAAGCGATATAGCCACTTTTATTTAAAGCAGAACTCAGAATTTGATCTAATTTCTCTTTTTTAGATAGAATGATTACTTTATCTAAAAGTATATTAGCTTCGTTGAATTTATTTAGTTTAATGTTGGCCTCTGCTTGGCTTAGTGTTGCTTGAATAGCAAGTTCATTCAGACCTTCTTCTTCAAAAATAGCCTTTGATGATTTAAAGTAATCTAAAGCCTTTTGGTATTCCTTTTGCGCTAAATCAATTTTACCATAGGTAAAGCGTGATACAGCTAGGTTTGGAGTATCTTCAATACCTTGTTGTACTTCAATGGCTTTTATAATGTTTACTTCAGCATCATTATATTCTCCAACAACATATTGAAGATTAGCAATTTTGGATAGAACGATTCCCTGATTTTTTTTGTCTTCAACCTTGATGGTTAAAGCGAGCACATTTTCAAGTCTTTTAATAGCTTCGTAAAAATTATTCCGCTGAGTTTCTAATTCGGCAGTTTGGATACCAAATGCGATTTCACTTTGCTGTAACTCTTTATCGTCCTCAATTTTGTTTTGAGGGTAACTTAGTGCGCAAATAAAGACTAAAAAAACAAATATGTAATATTTGATTCGGGACATTTTAAGTCGTTTTATCGACAAATATAGCAATTTATTCGATTAAATGCACTTTTTTTGAAAAATTATGCAATTCATCGTAAATTTATGCAGTTGATAATTTTTCGACTAAATTGATAATTCTACTTGAATAACCAGTTTCATTATCATACCAACCTATAATTTTAATCATATTACCTATTACTGAAGTCATTTGAGCATCAAGGATGCAAGAATGCGTATTTCCAACAATATCAATGGAAACAATCGGATCTTCGGTATATTCTAAAATTCCTTTAAAGTGGCCTTCTGAAGCTTTTTTAAAGGCTTTATTAATCTCTGAAACACTAACAGTTTTATTAACGTTAAAAGTGATATCAGTAAGTGAGCCGTTGGCAACAGGCACTCTAATACCACAACCTCCGATCACGTTTGATAATTCAGGGAAAATTTTTGTTAATGCTTTTGCCGCTCCTGTAGTTGTAGGAACTATAGATTGTCCTGCGGCTCTAGCACGTCGCAAATCGCGATGTGGTTGATCGTGCAAACTTTGATCCGTTGTGTAGGAATGTACTGTTGTAATATATGCTTGCTTTATTTCAGCGAGTTCATGTATCACTGAAATCATTGGTGCAGCATTATTGGTCGTGCAAGATGCGTTTGATATTATGGTTTCCGAATCACTTAATATAGAATCATTAACTCCTAAAACTACAGTCGGAATGTTATCTTCTTCTGGTGGAACAGCTAAAATAACTTTTTTAGCTCCGTTTTTAATATGATACTGTAAATCAGCACGGAATTTGAATTTTCCGGTTGCTTCAATGACAATGTCAACATTATTCCAATTGGTGTCTTTTGGATGTAAATGATTTGTTAATGGAATGTTCTTGCCATTTACGATAATATGTTCGTCGTCATATGTTATTGAAGCTTTATAAATACCATGAATACTGTCGTACTTAAGCAAATGACTTAGAGTTTTAGAATCTGCAAGGTCATTAATTGCTACAACTTCAATATGTGGATGCTCATGTAAGAGTCTAAAAACACGTCTTCCAATTCGACCAAAACCATTTAAGGCAACTTTAATCATTTTAATTGATGTGTTTTTGCGCTTTGTAAGAAGAACGCACTAAGGCACTACTTTCAACATGACGGAACCCAAGATCTAGACCTATTTCTTTATATTCTTGAAATTGATCTGGAGTGATAAATTGTTTTACAGGCAAATGCTTTTTACTTGGTTGTAAATATTGCCCTATAGTAACCACATCAACATTGGCTTCTTTTAAATCATGAAGAGTTTCTATGACTTCGTCTCTGGTTTCGCCAAGGCCAAGCATGATGCCTGTTTTGGTTCTTCGTTGTCCAGAATCTTTTAAATATTTTAAAACGCCTAAACTTCTATCGTATTTTGCTTGAATTCTCACCTCTCTAGTCAATCTTCTAACAGTTTCCATATTATGTGAAATAACTTCAGGAGCAACCTCTAAAATTCTATCCAAATGTTTTTCTATGCCTTGAAAATCTGGAATAAGAGTTTCCATGGTTGTTTCAGGATTCATTCGTCGTACTGCTTTTACAGTTTCGCTCCACATAATACTTCCCATGTCCTTTAAATCATCTCGATCGACACTTGTTAATACAGCATGTTTAATGTTCATGATTTTGATTGAGCGAGCCACTTTTTCAGGTTCGTCCCAATCTACGGTTTCAGGTCGTCCTGTTTTTACACCACAAAAACCACATGAACGAGTGCAAATATTACCAAGAATCATAAAGGTAGCAGTGCCTTCTCCCCAACATTCTCCCATGTTTGGACAGCTTCCAGACGTACAAATGGTGTTTAATTTGTATTTATCAACTAAACCACGAAGCTCTGTATATTTTTTTCCAGTTGGCAGTTTAACGCGAAGCCATTTAGGTTTGGCTACACGTTCAGTTGTTTTATTTGAAGCAATTTCTGTGTTCATTCTGTAATGATAAGATGCAAAGATACGAAGTATAAACTTAAAATTATACTATAAAAGTGTTAGGTACCAAACACTGAAACCTATTAAGAAAATGATACCTAGCCAGCTCAAAATATGCATTTTTAGTGAAGGCTGCCACTCTTTAGGTGTATGTTTGCTACTTATGAGTTTGTAATTTATTATTGCATAAAAAGGAGCTGTTAAAAAGGATAGGATGGTTGCTACCTTAACTAATAATCCCATTTCAGATGCAAAAACAAAAAAGATGACTATGGTGCCAATAGCGAGCAATAAAATCCAGAACAGATAGCCTTTATTATATACATTCTTAAATAGTAATTGTGATGTTTTATGCATGGCCCTAGGAGACGCATCAAGAGTTGTAAGTGTTGTGCTAAACATCGTTGTAAATGCTGCAATACCAATAATTACGTAAGACCAATCTCCAAGACTTGTTGTATACATTTCTATAAGCTGATTGGCAAATTCACCACCGCTACTGCTAAAAGTTTCATTTTGGCTATGCATGACTAAATACCCCAAAAACACAAAACAAACGCCTAAAATAACTGTACTTAAATAACCAATGTTAAAATCAAAAAGAGCCGATTTGGTATTAAATTCATGATCATCTTTTTTCTTTTCAATGGCCCAAAGTGAATGCCAAACTGAAATATCTAAAGGAGCAGGCATCCAACCCATAAATGCAATTAAAAAACCAATTTCAAGCGTTTCTTTTGGGAGTATTTGAGTTATAGAAATAGACTCGTTATTATTTGTTATTGCAACTAAAACAGCCGCTAAAGTACTTATCGTTAAAGTAATAATAATGATCTTCATTAGTACATCCAGTAGTTTGTAGCGACCTATAATTAGAATTAAAACACAAATAGTGAGTATCACTACCGTCCACATTTCAATGCTTAAAAAATCTCCAAATAATGATGACGCAATTCCAGCTGTAACTATGGTTACAGCAGTTTGAATAGTGAACATTGTGGCAAATGTTAGAACATAATAAGTTACTAATATGCCTTTACCCATTTTTTGATAACCATCTAACAAACTTTCTCCAGTGGCCGATGCATATCGTGGTCCAAATTGAAAAAAGGGGTACTTGAATAAATTGACTAGCAGTAAAGCCCAAAGTAAGCCTAATCCAAAGTCGGCTCCAGCTCTAGTGGATTGAACCAAATGTGAAACTCCAATGGCTGCTCCAGCGAAAAGTAAGCCTGGACCTAATTTTTTTAACGTTGTTATCATTTTTTGTTTTGAATAATTTCTGCCAATAATTTTTTAGCACGAAGTAGTTTAACCTTAACATTACTCATAGGTTCATGTAATTCATCCGAAATTTCTTGATAGCTTAGTTCTTGAAAGTATCTCAAGTTAATAACTTCCTGGTAGTGAGGCTTTAATTTTTTTATATCACGCAATAGTTTTGCTAAATTCTGCTCTGTTATTAATGTGTCTTCTGGAGAAGGTGATTCATCGATAACTTGATGCGCATGATGCTCATCATTTTTATTTTTAT
Organism: uncultured Lacinutrix sp.; assembly: GCA_964598775.1. Lineage (GTDB taxonomy): Bacteria > Bacteroidota > Bacteroidia > Flavobacteriales > Flavobacteriaceae > CAJQLB01. The sequence continues at coordinate 10,422 of CAZRDG010000027.1, read as the reverse complement.
CGCTAAAAATGATGTTTTTTTTCTTTCTGAGAAAATCAACATGAATGTTTTTTGCAATGGTAATTAGCCACGTTTTAAATTTAAATTCTGAGTTATAGGAATTTATTTTATCAAAAGCACGAGAAAACGTTTCAATAGTAATGTCTTCTGCATCATTCTCATTTTCAGTTCTTTTTAGAAGAAATCCGTAGACATCATTCCAATAATTGTCCAGTAAAAAATTAAAAGCAATTTGATTGTTCTTTTTTGCTTTTTCAATAGCTTCACTTATTTCCAATGCGATGGTTTTGATATAAGATTGGTTATAAAGATAGAGAATTGTATTGCAATTAAAAAGAGTTCTAAGAAAGGCAAAAGTAAAATTAAACCAGTTTCATCTAATTTTTTAGCAGAATTATTAAAGATAATATATACCAATAAAAACCTAAAACCAATTAATGCAATTACTATTATGGGTTTAAAGGTAGTTAAGAGGAGTAGGATTGAAAGTATCCAAAAGAAAACTTGCGAGACATAAAATAAGGCCAATAGCGACTTGTGTTTAAGCTTGTAATGACCTGCTGTTGAAACATGTCGACGTTTTTGATTAAACCAAGATTTAAACGTTGTTTTTGGTTTGGAGGTTGTAAAACTGTCTTTAGTAAAACAAATGCTGGTATTTTTATTGGTAGCAACTTCATTAACAAATAAATCATCATCACCAGATCTGATTTTTAAATGATTTATAAAGCCATTGTTTTTGAAGAAAACATCTTTTCTATAGGCTAAATTTCGTCCAACAGCCATGTATGGTAATCCATTTTTTGCAAATGAAAAGTATTGAATAGCAGTAAGTAATGTTTCAAAGCGAATCAATTTATTTAAAAAGCTTTTGTGTTGTTTAGCATATGATCCATATCCAATAACGATTGACCTATCATTTGTAAAATGACTGCTCATGGAAGAGATCCAATGTTTCGAATTTGGCGTGCAATCGGCATCTGTAAATAAAAGAAAGTCATAAGCGGCAGCTTTAATCCCAAGGGTCAATGCATATTTCTTGTTTCCCCAAAAAGTTTCATTATTAACAATGTTTACAATTTTAATGTTTGAATGAATTTCTTTAAAGGATTCCATAACCTCTAACGTGTCGTCGATAGATGCATCATTTATCAATACTATTTCGAACTGTTTGTAATCCTGTTCTAATAATTTTGAAATTAAATTGCCAATGTTTTTTGCTTCATTTTTAGCACAGACAATGACTGAAACCGGAATGTTTTTTAAAATTGGATTTTCTTCTTTTCCAAAGGCGAACTTAGAAAAGATTAATATATAGTAAACAGATTGGATGCATACAGTTACAATAAATGTGTAAAGGAGAGCATCAAAAAAAGACATATAATTTAAGAGTGTTGAGTGTCGTTACAATCTTTAAATTGATCTGGAGTTTTTCCGCAAAATCCACAAGCTTCACCATTTTTATTAAGCATAGGGTTTTGACTGGCGCAAGTTCCTGCAAACTCTCCGTCTTTTTTTGCCCAAAGTTTAATCGCAATTCCAGCTATACATAAACCAAGTAAAACGAGTGTGATAAGTAAAAGTTTCATTTAATTTTTTCTTTATGCAAAGATACGTGTTTCTCATAAATTTAAAGCGGTGACAAAAAATAATTTTATGTGTCTAAGCTATAATTGTTTATATTTATTATTAACTAACCACTAAATTTTAATATTATGAAAAAACTAATTTCAGAATTATTCGGAACGTTTTGTTTGGTCTTATTTGGCTGTGGTGCAGCAGCTGTTGCTGGAGGCTCTATAGGAGCAGTTTCAGGACTTGGCTTATTAGGTATTTCGCTTGCCTTTGGTTTGGCTGTTGTGGCAATGGCTTATGCTATTGGCCCAATTTCGGGATGTCACATTAATCCAGCGATATCAGTTGGAATGCTTGTAGCAGGTAAATTATCGGTTAAGGACACTGTTGGCTATGTCATAGCTCAATGCATTGGAGCGCTTTTAGGTGCTTTGGTATTATCAATTATTTTAAAAGGTCAAGCAGGTTTTGAAGCAGGTGAATGGGCTTATGGATCCAATGGTTGGGGAGAAGGTTATTTAGGCAACTACAGTATGCAATCAGCTTTCATTGCTGAGCTTGTTTTCACAGCAATTTTCTTGATTGTAATACATGCTGTAACATCCAAGTTAGGAAATGCAACGATGGCTGGATTGGCTATTGGTATTACTTTAGTACTCATACATATGGTAGTTATTCCTGTAACTGGAACTTCTGTGAATCCTGCTAGAAGTTTTGGGCCTGCAATGCTTGCTCAAGGTATGGCTTTACAACAACTATGGTTATTTATTGTTGCGCCTTTAGCTGGTGGAATTTTAGGTACGTTGATCTGGAAGTATGGAATAGCTACGGAAAACAATTAAATAAAAAGAGGCTTTCTTAGTAAGGATAATGCTATTAATCAATTTTAGAAAGCCTCATACAAACAATTAATCGAATTAATTGTCCTTGTTTTTTATTGGAATTTCAGCTACCGAATTTTCGGAAGCAATTGATTTATTACCATTTTTTGGTTCAATTGTAATACTTAAACTCAAGGCATCTTCAATATAAGGTACTGATTTGAGTTTGCCATTAGATGCATCTAAAGTCCCAAGGTTAACTTTTCTATCCTGTAAATTTGCCCACATTTGGTAGGTCTGTTCATCAGAAAGTTTTGGTAGTGAAACGACATCAATTAATGATGATTTATCTTTAGAATTTATATAAGCTACTGTTTTAAGTTCTTTTGCTCTTTCATTTCCACGAAGCACATATTTTTCAGTTTCAGGATTATTTAACCTATTGAATGCACGTAGTACATTATCAAGTTTATTGTTGTTCTCGTTGATGTCTTTTCTTAAATCGAAAACTTCTTCAGCGATCGTGTTGTTTTCATCAACTAGTACTTGATTTTTAGTATAAAGCATAAATGATAAACCTGCAAAAATAAGTGCAGCAACACTAGCAGCAATATTAAACCATGACCTCGATTTCTTTATAGGTTCGTGCAAAGCAATTACAGGCTTTTCATCCAGTTCATCTAAAATAGAAGCTAAAATATTTGAAGGAGGTTTAACAGCATATGTTCTGGCTGCCAATTCCAATTGTTCTTGAAGTAAGTAATATTCTTCTTCAATTTCAGGATATTTATTTATGTAATCTTCTACTTGTTTTGACTCCAAGCCAGTAGTAGCACCAATCACATACTTATCTAGTAAACCAGAATTTAAAAAATTGAGTACTTTTGTTTCCATGACTTTAAATTTTAAGGGCTATAGACCTTTTTTAATTCTCTTAATCCAATTTTTAATCTAGACTTTATAGTACCTAACGGAATGTTTAATTCTTCGCTAGCTTCTTGTTGTGTCATGCCTTCAAAATAAAGTGCATTTAACACTACTTGGTACTTAGAGTCTAAGTTTGCAACATGTTTTTTTAAATCCATTGTGTCTTGATTTAAACTTTCTGTTGATAACTTATATACGTTTGAATCTGAAATTTGGACTTCCTTATTAAATCTTAAGTTATGACTTCTTATTTTGTCTATTGCAGTATTTCTTGCAATACGATACATCCATGTGAAAAGTTTAGCTTTTTCGGCATTATATTTTTTAGCGTACCTCCAAATTTTAATAATACTTTCTTGTAAGGCATCTTCAGCAATGGCTTCATCGATGGTTATTTTTAAAATCACACCATAGAGAGCACTTGAGTAATTTTCATATATAATTGAAATTGCTCTTTTATCACCTTTTTTTAAAAGGCCTACTATTTCTTTTTCTAGATCTGTAACCAAAGATTAAAGTAATTCGTTAGAATGGGCTTAAAATTACTAAAAACGGCAACAATTATACCAATTTAAGTATTGAAACTTTGCTAACGTTTAAGAATAATAAAAATTGTTTTAAATGATATTTACTTCAGCTTCAAGCTCAATATTGAAAATTCTAGCAATTGTTTTTTGAATAAGTTGTGCCAAATTTTTTATATCATTTCCATTTGCACCACCATAGTTTACTAGAACTAAGGCTTGATTTTTATGCACGCCATAATTACTAAAGGTTTTGCCTTTAAATCCTGCATGTTCTATTAGCCAACCTGCTGGAACTTTTACCAATTTATCGGAAACAGGATAACTAGGTATGTCTGGAAAATTTTCCTTGAGCGTATTGTAAAGCGATTTTTCAATCATAGGATTTTTAAAAAAACTACCACTATTTCCAATTTTTTTCGGATCAGGAAGTTTTGATGAACGAATTGAAATCACAGCATTTGAAACGTCCTTTATGGTTGGATTTTTAATATTTAGCTTGTGTAATTCACTAGTAATAGAACCATAATCCGTTTTAATCTTATGATGTTTTTTGGTCAGTTTAAATGTAACACTAAGTATAATATATTCGCCTTTCTTTTCATTCTTAAAGACAGAATTTCTATAATCAAACTGGCATTCCTGATTGTCGAATGTTTTTATTTTTCCAGAATTTATATGCAAAGCTTCACAAGATTCAAACACATCTTTCAATTCAACACCATAGGCACCAATATTTTGAATAGGAGCAGTACCGACATTCCCTGGGATTAAGGATAAATTTTCGACACCTCCAAAATCATTATCAATACACCATAATACAAATTCGTGCCAATTTTCACCAGCTGAAGCCTTAACTAAAACTGCTTGGTCAGATTTAGTTTCAATTGAAATTCCTTTCAAATTGATATGCACAACTAAGGCCTCAATGTCTTGAGTAAGCAACATATTACTACCTCCTCCTAAAATGAATATTGATTGATGATTTTGAGTGGTTAATACCTCTTTTAATTCATCAACACAATTGATAGAAACGAATTGCTTTGCAATGACATCAATACCAAAGGTATTATATGATTTTAGCGATATGTTGTTTTGAATGTTCACTAATCTTGGTACACCTTAAGAGCTTCTTTTAGAATGTGTACAGCCTTTATAAGGCTTTCTTCTTTAAGTACGTAGGCAATCCTGATTTGATTAAGGCCAACACCTGGAGATGAGTAAAAACCACCTGCAGGAGCTACCATTACAGTTTCGCCATTGACATCAAATGATTCTAAAAGCCATTGTGCAAAATCATCGGAGTTTTTAACAGGTAATTCAACGATGCAATAAAAAGCACCTTTAGGTGTGGCTACTTTTAAGCCATCAATTTTTTTAAGCTCAGAAATTAAAGTATTTCTGCGTTTTACATATTCTTCAATGACATTATCAAAATAACTTTGTGGTGTGTCTAAAGCAGCTTCACTAGCAATTTGAGCCAAAGTAGGAGGGCTTAATCGTGCTTGGGCAAATTTTAAAGCTGTTGCAATTACAGCTTTATTTCTTGAAACCAAGCATCCAATTCTTGCACCACACATGCTATAACGTTTAGAAACCGAATCTATCACAATGGAGTGCTCGTCTAAACCTTCTTCTTGTAATATGGAATAATGTTTTATACCATCATAGGCAAACTCTCTATAGACTTCATCAGCAATTAAGAATAGGTCATGTTTTTTAACTATGTCTGCAAGTTTTTTGATTTCTTCCTTAGAATATAAATATCCTGTAGGATTTCCAGGGTTGCAAATTAATATTGCTTTCGTCTTAGGAGTGATTAACTTTTCAAACTCTTCAATAGGAGGCAAAGCAAAATTATCTTCAATTTTAGAAATTACTGGTACAATTTTTACACCAGAAGCGGTTGAAAAGCCATTATAATTAGCGTAAAAAGGTTCAGGAATTATGATCTCATCATCAGCGTCCATGACACTACCAAAGGCAAATAAAAGTGCTTCACTACCACCAGTTGTAACTACAATATCGTGTTTAGTTACATTAATATCGTGTTTGCCGTAATAATTGGCAATTTTAGTTCTGTATTCATCAGAACCTTCAGATCGTGTATAAGCCAAAATGTCCAAAGAGTGTACTTTAACAGCATCCATGGCTACTTGTGGTGTTTTAATATCTGGTTGACCTATGTTCAGGTGGTATACTGTTTTTCCTTTGCTGTAAGCGAGTTCAGCATAAGGTACCAATTTACGAATAGGTGATTGTGGCATAGATAGCCCTTTATTTGAAATATTTGGCATTGTGACTACTTTTAAATGAAGTGCAAAGTTCCGAAAATTATCTTAAAGTTTAATTAAATAATAGACTTGTAATTGAAGAAATTCTAAAAAGATTTGTAAATTAGATAGCACACGTTAAATACTTGGTTTTTAATGTATCAATCAAAAAAAATTGCTTTTTTATTTTTATGGTGTGGTTTGTTTTCATTTTCTCAGGGAAAATTTGTGCTTCAAGGAGCAAATAAAGATAAAATCAGCTTTAAACTAATTAATAATCTCATCATTATTCCAGTTGAAATTAATGGTGTTGAGCTTTCATTTCTATTAGATACTGGAGTTAGTAAACCCATAATTTTTAATTTCCTGAATATCACAGAAGAACTACAAATCAATCAGGCAGAAAAGATTTATCTGCGAGGCTTAGGTGAAGGTGAGTCTGTTGAAGCTTTAAGGTCAAGAAACAATATTTTTAAAATAGGGAAAGCATTAAGTATAAGCCAGAGTCTATATGCTGTTTTTGATCCCGAATTAAATTTCGCACCTCGATTAGGAGTTCCTATTCACGGCATTATTGGTTATGATTTTTTTAAAGATTTCATCGTTGAAGTCAACTATGCTTCGAGATATATCAGATTATATGATCCAGAAACCTATAAAGCCAAAAGTTGTTCTTCGTGTGAAGTTTTTGATTTAGAATTTTTTAATAATAAACCTTATATCACAGGTTCTGTTGAAATAGGTGATGAAGAATTACCTGTTACTTTGCTTATTGATTCTGGAGGAAGTGATGCACTTTGGTTATTTGATGATGAAGAACGTGGTATTCATATTCCAGACAAATATTTTGATGATTTTTTAGGTAGAGGATTAAGTGGGAGTGTTTATGGTAAACGAGCAAAAGTAAATTCTTTTTCACTTGGAAAGTTTAAATTAAGGAACGTAAACGTTGCATTTCCGGATTCTACATCAATTAGCTTTGCACGCAAGTTTAAAGAGCGAAGTGGCACCATTTCAGGCGAAATATTAAAACGATTTAACATTATTATTGATTACCCAAATAGTAAGATAAGCCTGAAAAAAAACAGAAATTTTTCAGAACCATTTTACTACAATAAAAGTGGTATAAGCTTAGAACATGATGGTGTAAGAGTAGTCAGAACTGTTGAGCAAAATAGAGGTATTGCGCGTTTTCAATCGGTAAATGAATCTGTTGCAACCAGTGACTTAGTAGTTTCAGGCAATTATAAGTATTCTTTGGCACCATCGTTTAAAATTGTAGAGCTTCGCATTGACTCTCCTGCTTATAGAGCTGGTTTACAATTAGGAGATGTTATTTTAAATATCAATAACAGACATGCTCATTTATATACCATGCATCAAATTATTCAGATGTTTTATGGAGAAGATGGTAAACGCATTCGACTACTTATAGATAGGGAAGGAGTACAGAAGAAATTTGAATTCAAGCTTGAAAGTTTGCTATAAAAAAAAAGACCCTCTGAAAAGAAGGTCCTTTAATCTTTTATTGAAAGTATTTTATTGCTCAATTAAGCTTTTACTCTTCTTTTCTAAAACACTTGTTTTATTAGAATCAACAACAGTACCTTTAATTTTTAAAGCTACCACAGGAGTGTCAGCATTAGAGGTTACCGTTATTGTTTTACGAAATGGCATAACTCTTTCAGTGTCGTATTTTACGGCAATTTCCCCAGTCATTCCTGGCATAATTGGCTCTTCAGGTTTTTTTGGTACAGTACAACCACAACTAGATTTTACTTTAGTGATAATTAATGGTGCATCTCCAGTATTTTTAAATTTAAATACACGCATACCATCAGCTCCTTTTTCAATTGTTCCATAGTCTATAGTATCTGACTCAAATTCAATTTTTGCCACTTTATCTTGGGCATTTACTGAAAAACTTAGTAATCCTATAAACAAAATAGTAATTAATTGTTTCATCTTTTTTATTTTTAGTAATGTAAACATACTTACTTTTTGAGCATTGTGCAAAATTTTTGGATGTAATACACTAATCTTAACACAAACATTAAGAATACGCGTACATTATACATCATTAATATTTTACAGAATACAAAATATAAGTACTTTTGCACTTTATTATTCAAAAACTATTCCAAAGTATGTCTATTCCATCAAAATATGATGCAAATAATGTAGAAAGTAAGTGGTACGCTTACTGGATGAAACACAATTATTTTCATTCAGTACCAGATGAAAGAGAACCATATACCATTGTTATTCCACCACCAAATGTGACTGGAGTCCTTCACATGGGACACATGCTTAATAATACTATCCAAGATGTATTGATTCGACGTGCGCGTTTGCAAGGTAAAAATGCTTGTTGGGTTCCTGGAACAGACCATGCATCTATTGCAACTGAGGCTAAAGTTGTTGCTAAGCTTAAAGAGCAAGGTATTGATAAAAATGATTTGACAAGAGATGAGTTTTTGGCTCATGCTTGGGAATGGACACATGAATATGGGGGAGTTATCCTTGAACAGTTGAAAAAACTAGGCTGTTCATGTGATTGGGATCGTACAAAATTCACTATGGATGACGACATGAATGAGGCTGTCATCAAAGTATTTGTCGATTTATACAACAAAGGACTCATTTACAGAGGGTACAGAATGGTCAACTGGGATCCTGAAGCTCAAACGACGTTGTCAGATGAAGAGGTGAATCACGTAGAGCGTACAGACAAATTATATTACGTAAACTATAAAATTGAAGGAGAAGATGGTTTTGTAACCATTGCAACTACACGTCCTGAAACCATTTTGGGCGACACTGCTGTTTGTATCAATCCTAACGATGAACGTTTTACGTATTTAAAAGGAAAAAACGTGATTGTTCCTATTTGCAATCGTGTAATTCCAATTATTGAAGATGACTATGTCGATATTGAATTTGGAACAGGTTGCTTGAAAGTAACTCCAGCCCATGATGTTAACGATAAGGAAATAGGTGATAGACACAATCTTGAAGTGATTGATGTGTTGAATGCTAATGGTTCAATGAACAGTTTTGGATTACATCATGAAGGTAAAGATAGAGTAGTGGCAAGGAAGGATGTAGCCAAAGAGTTAGACGATTTAGGGATTTTAGTAAAAACTGAAGACCTTACACATAAAGTCGGAACCAGCGAACGTACTCATGCTGTTATTGAACCTCGTTTGAGTGATCAATGGTTCTTAAAAATGGAACAGCTTGTAAAACCAGCGATTAAAGCTGTTTTAGTCGATGAAGATATTAAGCTGTTTCCAAGGAAATTTGAAAACACCTATCGTCATTGGATGGAAAATATTCGCGATTGGAATATCTCACGTCAATTACTCTGGGGACAACAAATTCCAGCTTACTATTACGGAGATGGAAAAGAAGATTTTGTAGTTGCCGAAACTTTGGATGACGCTCTTAAACTAGCTCAACAAAAAACCAATAACCAAAAACTGACCAAGAACGATTTAAATCAAGATAGTGATGCCTTAGACACTTGGTTTTCTTCTTGGTTATGGCCAATGAGTGTATTTGATGGTATTAGAAATCCAGAAAACGAAGAAATAAAGTACTATTATCCTACTAACGACCTAGTTACTGGACCAGACATTCTGTTCTTTTGGGTGGCTCGTATGATTATTGCAGGCTACGAATACAAAGGTGAAAAGCCTTTTGAAAATGTTTATTTAACAGGCTTAGTTCGTGATAAGCAACGTCGTAAAATGAGTAAGTCTTTAGGGAATTCTCCTGATGCCTTAAAACTTATTGAGGATTTTGGAGCAGATGGTGTTCGTGTTGGGCTTTTATTAAGTTCTGCAGCAGGAAACGATTTGATGTTTGATGAAGCACTTTGCCAACAAGGAAAACAATTTGGAAATAAGGTTTGGAATGCGTTTAGATTGATTGATGGTTGGGAAGTTGGAGATATAGAACAACCAGAGTATGCTAAGGTGAGTATTGAATGGTTTGAAAACATGTTTCAAAATACTTTGACTGAAATCGAAGATCATTATAGTAAATATCGTATCAGTGATGCATTGATGGAAACCTATAAATTAATTTGGAATGACTTCTGTTCTTGGTTACTAGAAATGGTAAAACCAGCTTACCAACAACCAATTGATAGAAAAACCTTTGATGCTATTATTTCAATTTTAGAAAATAATTTAAAGATTTTACATCCATTTATGCCATTCTTGACAGAGGAGATTTGGCAGCACATTACTAAACGCTCTCCCGAAGAGGCTTTGATTGTTGCTAAATGGCCAGAGG
>CAZRDG010000026.1:0-15224 GCA_964598775.1 uncultured Lacinutrix sp. | reverse complement strand
CAATACCACCTTTGTAACCAAAACAAATAGTCCCAGTTCCTGCTCCAACATTACCTTCTTCTACACTACCACTTTTAGCATTTGCTATGGCATTCAAAACATGTTGCTCTGTAACATGACGTCCTCGTATATCATTTAAATAGCCATCATTGGTTTCTCCAACAATGGAGTTTACTGAACGCACATCAGCATTTTCTTTTTGATTTAACGTATAACTTACTAAACCTTCTGTTGCTGGTGCCACACTTAAGGTATTGGTAAGAATAATTGGCGTTTCAATATTGCCAAGCTCTTTCACTTGACTATAACCCGCTAGCTTTCCAAAACCATTACCAATATAAATAGCAGCTGGTACTTTATTTTGAAATATGTTGCCTTGATGTGGTACTATGGCAGTAACTCCAGTGCGTACATGATCACCTTCAATAATAGTTTCGTGACCAACTGTTACACCTTCTACATCTGTAATAGCATTGAGTTTCCCTGGTTTTAAAACACCTATTTCAATTCCATAATCTCTTGGTCTTTTGTTCTGTGCATTCATGTGAATTGACATTATCAATATTATAAAAAATAAGCTATTATTTATTTTCATTATTGTTTAAATCGTTTTAATTAAGCCTAATCTCTTCAGTCTTTGTTCCACCTTTATCAGACTTAATAGTAAAAATAGCCTTTGCATTAGAACCATTGAGTTTAATTGTATATGACAAATGCCTTTTTGAATCAGAAGAAGCATCATCACTATTTCTAGAACCTGCGATATGACCCAAATCTGTACGACTTTTCCCTGAAATAAGCTCTGCATTTTCAAGCTTTAAAATAGCTCGAACTGGTTGATAAAGCTCTGCTTCTATTGATCTTTGAGTAATGTTTGTAGGCAGATAACCAATATTTTGAATTTCGGCAGATAGATTAACTATCTTATTTTTTTCAATTGGAGTAACTTTTATATCATTAATATTTAAAAGCGGACTTGTTTCAGCCAACCACAACATCCACTCGACATACCTTTCTACTTCTGTTTTAAGAAATTGTGTTGGTGGATTTTGAAATGTGAATTTATTGTTCCATCCTCCAACCTCAACGGTTCCAAAATCGGGATGCTTTACAGATTTCCAATTAATGAAGCCTTTCCCTTCGAGGTACTCATCGTTCCATTTAAGTTCATCATATTCAGAAATGTCACCATCTTCGTCATAATCTTTCACGAAATTGCCCCAAAATTCTGGTACATACGCCACAACACCAAAATCCCAATACGACCAACTTATTAAAGTTCCGTGACGATGCAGTCTTGGATTACTGTAACTAGGAATTACGCGCTGTTCAGTAGTCGTATTGTACATATTAGACAGCTCCATGATTAGTCGTTGATCAGCCATATTGAAATTGTCCCAATTTGTTGTGGAAGGCAGTCTAAACAAAAATCCACCAGACGTATGACCATGAAAAACACCTGTAATATTTTTATGAGAGCTAATAAATTCAATTGTGGCCCTCGTTTCAGGTTCTGATAGAGGAAAAGCTCCTGCTCCTTTTTGTTCAAACTCGAGTCCCCAATTTCTTGGAAAATTTCTATTCATATCAATACCTCCTACTCCATCTTCATTATAAATTCCATCACCATCATCATCAATACCTTCGCCATAAATATCATAATATACATCATCAGACTCGCCTAACTCTCTTGGCTCCATTACACGAGCATCAATTTTACTGACTTTAAATTTCCCTTTCGGATTTTTAACTCGCATTTTGGTAATGATTCCGTTGCCATCAAGATCATTTCCTGGATCTTCATCAAGCAAACCATCAAAATCTTCATCATAAGGTCTAGGTGTGCTTCTTAAAACTGTTGGAGTTTGCAAAGCTAAATCGGCTCCATCAGGATTAAATTTTGGTCTGATGTAAATCACTCTAGTATCTAATAAATTTTTAATTCTAGAACTATTTTCATAATTAGTTAATAGATACCACACATAATGTAGGGCCACCTCAGCACCAGTTAATTCTCCAGCATGAATATTGCCATCATAATAATAAGCTGGCTTTGAGTCTGCTTTACCAGTTTTTTTATTTGTTATTTCTAGCACCATCAAAGGAGATCCCTTTATTGTGTTGCCAATTGAAAACAAATTTGTAAGCTCAGGAAATGCTTTTGACCACGATTCTAAAAGTGTATTTGCTTCATTTGATGAATGGAATTTATCCCATTTAGGATGCATTCCATTCTCACTTTGCGAGAAACATATTGTAGTATTAAGTAGAAAAAAAAGGGCAGTAAATAAATAAATATGTTTCATATCTGTTAGTTTATGAATTAATCTTTTGTAATGCTCGTTCAATCATAGCAATTGCTTTGTCTATGGTTTGAAGTTTTGTTCTAAATGACAATATAGCCATTCTAATGACAAACTTTCCATTGATTTTGGTCGAACTCAAAAACACTTCTCCATCCTTGTGTAATTCTTTGATGAGTTTTTCATTAAATGCGTTTTCATTATCATCATTGGTTGGATACCAAAAATAGCTGACTGATAAATCAGGTTCTGGACCAACTTTAAAGCCTATTTTTATGAGTTCTTCTCTGAAATATTGTGTTAAAAGCAGTTTTTCCTCAAGGCAAGCGACAAAGGGCTCTATGCCATGCAATTGCAGTGGCAACCACAATCTCAAACTTCTAAAATGTTTGGTTAATTCTGGCGAAACATCAGCTGGATTTACAGGAGTTTCCTCTGCTACTGCATCTTGCATATAATTGGCTCTTACCACATGTGAGTGATAAACCGCTTGCTTATCTTTTACTAAAACTGCACCTAAGCCATAAGGCAAAAAGAGTCCTTTATGTGGGTCAACAACCAAAGAATCCGCCATTTCAATGCCTTTGAATTTATCTTTTATATCATCAACTAAAATGAAAAACCCTCCATAGGCTCCATCAACATGATACCACAAATTATGCTCTTTGGCTATATTTCCAATTTCTTGCAAAGGATCAATTGCTCCTGTATCTGTGGTTCCAGCAGATGCAACGACTAAAAAAGGATTTAAACCATTGCTTTTGTCAACTGTTATTTTTGATTTTAAATCATCTACTTTTATTTTTGAATGATCATCAAGCTCTAAGTAATTGATAATGACATCTTCCAGTCCTATAATTTTTAATGCTTTTTGAATGCAGTGATGCACTTGAGGACTTAAATAAATCACACTTTTCTCAATAGCAGCATTTTTTATTTTATGTTTATCTCTTGCAGCTGTCATGGCTATAAGATTTGCTATTGAACCGCCAGAAGTTAAATTACCTACAGCTGTTTCAGGAAAACCAAACATCTCTTTCATCCAATCTAAAAGCACATGCTCAATAGCAACTCCACCAGGGCATGAAAAATGCATGCCGACGTATTCGTTAGTGACATCAACTAAAAAATCTGCTATTGCTGATGTGTAAATTCCTCCTCCTGGAATATAACCAATATGTCCACCTGATGCTGGTTTTATGCCTTTTGTTGCAATTTCGTCATCATATAATTTTAAAATTTCTGATAAAGATGTTTTGTTTTTAGAAAGTGCAAAAGCGTTAGGTGTTTCTTTAGAACCAACAAAGGTTTTTGTGGTATCCAATTCATTTATAAAGGCATTGGCATAATTACTAACTTCATTAACATAATTGTTTCTTTCTTTTTCATTTGGCTCAAGTGTTTGAGAAACTTTATGCAAATTTAATATCTGCTTTTTAAGGTTGGTCATGGTTGGATTAGTTAATTAAATAATAGACTATTATTCGTTCTGCTAAATGTACAAAATTGAAAGATTTTTCGTAACTTAATAACTCTAAAAACAATTGACATGGAAACTCATTATACAAAAATATACTCTGGAAGCATGATGATGGTTACAAATGTTGTAGCCAAACTTGAGGAAATTGGAATAACGCCAGTTGTTAAAGACGAATCTGAATCTGGAAGATTAGCTGGTTTTGGTTCTGCAATTCAATATTTCCAAGAAGTCTATGTACACAATGATGAGTTAGACAAAGCAGTACCTATAGTACAAAGTGCTGTTGCGGAAATGGAAGCATAAAAAAACTCCACAAATGTGGAGTTTTAATTATTGTTATACTGTAACTGAATACATTTTATCTCTCAATTCCTTAATTTTCTTGTCCTGCATATACTCGTCAAATGTCGTATATCTATCAATAACTCCGTTAGGGGTTAATTCAACAACACGATTAGCAACAGTTTGTGCGAACTCGTGATCGTGTGTTGTGAATAATACAGTGCCTTTAAAGTTCTTTAAGGAGTTGTTAAATGCAGTTATACTTTCAAGATCTAAGTGGTTGGTTGGTTCGTCTAGCATTAGAACATTAGCACGAATCATCATCATACGAGATAACATACAACGCACTTTTTCACCACCAGATAATACATCAGAGGTTTTTAAAGCTTCTTCTCCACTAAAAATCATTTTCCCTAAAAAGCCTCTTACATAAACTTCCTCACGTTCTTCTTCAGTTGTTGCCCATTGTCTTAACCAATCTACCAAAGTCAATTTATTATTAAAAAACGCACTATTATCTAAAGGTAAGTATGATTGAGTTGTTGTAACTCCCCAAGCAAATTTTCCAGAATCTGCTTTTGCATTCCCATTTAGTATTTCATAAAACATGGTTGTTGCTCTTGAGTCTTTAGAGTATACCACAACTTTATCTCCTTTTGCTAAATTAAGATCAATATTTTTAAATACAACCTCACCATCAATAGATGCGGTTAAATTTTCAACGTTTAAAATTTGATCTCCTGCTTCTCTATCTCGCTCAAAAATAATAGCTGGATAACGACGACTTGAACGCTTAATATCAGCTATATTTAACTTCTCAATCATCTTTTTTCTACTCGTAGCTTGTTTAGACTTTGCTACGTTTGCTGAAAAACGACGAATAAACTCTTCGAGTTCCTTTTTCTTTTCTTCAGCTTTTTTGTTTTGTTGCGCATGCTGTCTTGCTGCTAACTGTGACGATTCATACCAAAAGGTGTAATTTCCAGAGTAGTGGTTAATTTTACCGAAGTCAATATCAGAAATATGCGTACAAACTGCGTCTAAAAAGTGTCTGTCATGCGACACAACGATAACACAATTATCATAATTTGCCAAGAAGTTTTCTAACCAAGATATCGTTTCATAATCTAAATCGTTGGTAGGCTCATCCATAATAAGCACATCTGGATTACCAAATAAGGCTTGAGCTAATAAAACACGTACTTTTTGCTTACCATCTAAATCTTTCATTAAAGTATAATGAAACTCTTCCTTAATACCTAAATTACTTAACATGGCAGCCGCATCGCTATCGGCATTCCAACCATTCATCTCTTCAAACTGAACCTGGAGTTCTCCTATTTTCTCTGCATTTTCGTCTGTGTAATCTGCATACAAGGCATCTATTTCAGATTTTAGCTTAAATAAAGGTTTATTTCCCATTATAACAGTTTCCAAAACCGTATGCTCATCATATAAGTTATGGTTCTGCTCAAGTACTGACATTCGTTTACCAGGTTCAAGGTGTACACGTCCAGAAGTTGGATCTTGCTTTCCTGCTAAAATCTTTAAAAAGGTTGATTTTCCGGCACCATTTGCTCCAATTATTCCGTAGCAATTCCCATTATTAAAGGTTGTATTAACCTCATCAAAAAGAACGCGTTTTCCAAATTGAACTGATAAGTTTGAAACTGATAACATTAGGTCTGTTTTAATTTTTTGCAAAAGTAGAAAAAACCATTCATACCGCCAATAAAACCTAGAGTTAAAACATTTAACAGCGCATTAACATGGCCTTTCAAGTTCAAGCTATATTTTTGTACCGAATTTCAATAGGCCTCAAGGCTTTATTGATGATGATTATATGAAGAAACTTTTACTATTTTTATTTGCTTATATCACTTTGGTTGGCTGCGAATCCAAACCTGATTCTAGTTGTGGTCAAGCGTTTATTGGTGGTGAAATTGTTAATCCTGTCAATGATTTTCTTATTCTTTACGATGATACCTCACCTATTGACACTTTATACTTAGATCAAGAAAACCGCTTTTCGTATAATATAGAAACGCTGAGCCCTGGATTACATTCCTTTATTCATGGAGGCGAATATCAAGTTATTATTTTGGAGCCTAATGATAGCATAATGCTTCGGTTAAATACATTAGATTTTGATGAGTCATTGGTATTTACTGGTCGTGGCTCAAAGAAAAACAACTATCTTATTAACCTATACAACACTTTAGACGCTGAGGATAAAATTGTTTATGAGGTTTCTAAATATGAGCCAGTAAGATTTTTAACTGTTATCGATTCTCTACAATCTGAAAAAATTGAAGATCTTAATAAGTTTAAGGAAAAATATGAAAGCTCTGCATTATTTAATAAAGTGGCTTTAGCAAGCATTAATTATAGCTACTCTACTCACAAAGAATTATATCCTTTTAGATATTTTGGAAGACATGAAATTAAAAATAGAACTGGTTTACCAACTAATTTTTATGATTATAGAGCTGATATTGATTATAATGATGATGTTTTAAAAGACTTTTATCCTTATTATAATTTTCTTTTCCCGCATTTTAACAACTTGGCATTAGATCGCTATTTTGAGTTGACCAAAGATTCAGTTTTTGATCGAAATTCTATTGTTTACAATATGAATAAATTGGATTTGATGAATGAAATGGTGAAGAATAATGATATTAAAAACAATTTATTAAAATACGCTACTAGAAATTTCTTATCATACAATAATTCGGATGCCGATTGTGATGCGATGTATGAATCTTACCAGAGTAAAAGTACCAATGCAGAACATTCAGAGTACATCACAAGTTTGTACAATACAATTAAAAAACTGAGACCAGGAAATAAATTTCCTGATATCGAAGTGACCAATTATAAAAACGAGGTGACCAACATAGATGCTATGTTTAATAAACCTACTGTTATATATTTCTGGTCACATGCCATTAAGGATCACTTTAAGAACAGCCATAATAAAGTAGCTGAGTTAAAATTAACTTATCCTAACATTAACTTTATTTCTATTAATATTAATGCAGATAAACCAACGATGTGGAAACGATTATTAAATCAACATAACTTTCCACTTGAAGGAGAATATAGATTTAGAGATCCTGAGGCTGCTAAAAAAATATTAGCTATTCAATACATTAACAAGGTTATGGTTGTTGATACCAATGACCGAATTATAACGTCAAACGCGAATATGTTTAGCAGTGATTTTAAAGAACTTTTAGACTTTCTTATAAACTAAAAAAGGTGCGATTATCGCACCTTTTTTTATTTCAATACTTAGTATTAATTACCTTTCTTATAATCGGCTAAAAATTTTGCCAATCCTATGTCTGTTAAAGGATGTTTCAATAAACCTTCGATCGCACTTAAAGGCCCTGTCATCACATCTGCTCCAAGTTTAGCACAGTCAATGATATGCATTGTATGACGTACTGAAGCTGCTAAGATTTCTGTCTCAAAGCCATAGTTATCATATATCTGGCGAATTTCAGCAATTAGATTTAATCCATCTGTTGAAATATCATCCAATCTTCCTATGAACGGTGAAACGTAAGTCGCTCCAGCTTTTGCAGCCAATAAAGCTTGTCCTGGTGAAAAGACTAAAGTTACGTTTGTTTTAATATTGCGTTCTGAAAAATACTTGCATGCTTTAACACCATCTTTAATCATTGGTAATTTTACAACAATTTGTTCGTGTAAATCTGCCAAGGCTTCACCTTCTCTGATCATTCCTTCAAAATCTGTTGCAATTACCTCTGCACTTACATCACCATCTACAATATTGCAGATATCTACGTAGTGTTTCAATATGTTATTCTGACCTGTTATACCTTCTTTAGCCATTAATGAAGGATTGGTAGTAACACCATCAAGTACTCCAAGATCTTGAGCTTCCTTTATCTGATCAAGATTAGCAGTATCAATAAAAAATTTCATGTGCTGTGTTTTAAGTTGTGGAAAAATTCTTTGCGAATTTACAACTAAATCATTCCTACTTCAGAAAAATTAATTAAAATATATTAACAACTTATAATAGTGATACTAAAGTCATAGCTTATAATGATTCATGAGCATTTTTTCATATACTCTATCAGGTAGAATACGCTTTAATACAATTGAAAATTTCTGCATGAACACACCAACTTTATAGTGCACTTTAGGGTTTTTAGTTTCAATTATTTGATGAATCACTTTTGCCATTAGGTTAGGATCACTACCACTATCTACATGCTCATTCATTAAATCAAGGGTGTTTTGATAACCCTTTTTATATGGTGAATTTTCCAAGACAGGTGCATGAAAACGTCCTGCAGCAATATTGGTGGCAAAATCTCCAGGAGCCACATTGGTCATATTAATATTGAATCCCTTTATTTCCATTCTAAATGCTTCGGTAATCAATTCCAAAGCACCTTTACTAGCGCTATAAATACCTCTGTAAGGTAAGCCCATATAACCAGCAATCGAAGTAATATTAATAATCAATCCTGAGTTTTGTTTACGCATTTGAGGCAACGTAGCCTTAATGACGTTAATTGGTCCAAAAAAATTGGTCTCAAAGTTTCGCTTAATTTCAGATTCAGGAATTTCTTCTATAGGACCAGTTATTCCAGCTCCAGCATTATTAATCAAAACATCTAATTTTCCAGCTTTAGAGATCACTTGTGCAATGCATGTCGCGATTGAATTAACATCTGTAACATCCAAAGCTACTAATGGGAAAGAACTGTTAGGGTAATTTTCCGGATTTCTACTTGTTCCATAAACTTGAAACCCTTTAGTAGTTAAAAATTCACCTATAGATTTACCTATTCCTGAAGAACCTCCTGTAATTAAAACAACTTTAGACATAAATTGAACACTATTTTAGAACTCAAAAATACAATATAAAAAGGAAAGTTTTGGGTACAAAAAAAGGCAAGCTACCTACATCACACCGCTACGACCATTTACCTTTGCTTCGTTCCCGACCTGGAGGATTCAACAGGAGCTGGTTGTGTAGGACTTGCCGAGTGCAAAGATACAATCTTTTAATAGTTGCGCAATGATTTTTTTAACTGAATTTAAATAAATAAATTGCTCTCAAAATGAATATATCATGCAATTTCATAAATTTCTATTACTCACAATTTTAGCTGTATTTGCTAGCTCATGTGGCTCTGATCCCAAATCAGAAACCAATGATTTTTCATTAAGCTCAAATGCTACTTTTAATAAGAATGCTCAAGTGTATTCCATTTCAAAAGATAAGACCTTAGAGTTAACCATTAATAACCCAAAAAAGCATACAGTAGATTCTGTTTCATACCTTTATAACAACTTAAAAACAGAGTCTTCTTTTTCATTAGCAACTTCTAAATTGGGAATTCAAGAAATTACAGCGACCATCTATTTTAATGGAACCTCACAAATCGCAACACATACCATTCAGGTGCTTAATGACGAAACTCCAAAAGTGTTTGGTTTTGAAATTGTAAACGAGTATCCTCATGATATTACTTCATATACCCAAGGATTGGAATTTTTTAATGGCGAATTATACGAAAGCACAGGACAACGCGGTGAATCAAAACTCCGAAAAGTGGATTATAAAACTGGTGAAGTCCTTAAAAATGTAGACTTAGAGCCTAAATATTTTGGTGAAGGCCTTTCCATTTTAAATAATAAAATTTACCAACTCACTTGGGAAAGTAAAACAGGTTTTGTGTATGACGTTGAGTCTTTTGAAAAAATTAAAGACTTCAGCTATAATCAAAGTAAAGAAGGTTGGGGAATTTGCAATGATGGCAAAGTACTTTACAAGTCTGATGGAACTGACAAAATCTGGACGCTAGATCCAGAAACCCTTGAGGAGAAAGACTACATACAAACCTACACCAACAAAGGAAAAATTGTTGGTATTAATGAGTTGGAATGGGTTAACGGAAAAATTTATGCCAACCGTTACCAATTGGATGGTGTTGCCATCATTAATCCTGAAAATGGTGCCATTGAAGGTGTCGTCGATTTTCGTGCATTAAAGAAAAAAGTGACTCAGCATCCAGGTTTAGATGTGCTTAATGGATTAGCTTGGAACTCTGAAACTCAAACGCTTTTTGTTACTGGGAAACGTTGGGACAAGTTATTTGAAGTAAGAATCACTGAGAAGTAAGTTCATGAAAATCCACGAACAAATCATACAAGTTAAACCTGATGACCTTGACGAACTTGACCACGTTAATAACGTTCGATATATTCAATGGGTTAATGATATTGCTAAAGCGCATTGGTCAAAATTAGCAACACAAGATATGCTGCAAAACTATTTTTGGGTGTTGATTAATCATCATATCATGTACAAAAGTCAAGCGATTTTAAATGATAACATTCTATTAAAGACTTTTGTCAAATCTTCAGAAGGTGTTACGTCTACCAGAATGGTTGAGATTTACAACAACGATACTCAAAAATTACTCGCAACTTCGGAAACCAAATGGTGTTTTATGGATGCTAAAACCAAAAAACCAACTCGAATTACCTCAGAAATCATTAATTTATTTCATTAAATAATTTCAACACATACTTTTACATCATTTTAAAAGTTATATTTTTACCAAAATGATTCAGCTTTAATGAAACGCAACCTATATTTCCTAATCACGATTTCTACTTTAGTTTTCTGGAGTTCTTGCCGAAAAGATTTTGAATTCGATTTAAGTTCTGGAAATCTTGAATTCTCCAAGGACACTGTCTATCTCGATACTGTATTCAGTAATATAGGATCAAGCACTTACAATTTAAAAGTTTATAACAATAGTGATAACGATATTGTGATTCCAATAGTCAGGTTGAGTCAAGGTCAAAACTCTATGTATCGTTTAAATGTTGATGGAATGACTGGTATTGGAGCTATTTCTGGTAAAGAATTTGAAAATGTCGAAATTCTTGCCAAAGACAGCATGTATATCTTTATTGAAACTACCATCGATATTCAGCAATTGGTCTCTAGTGAAACTCAATTTTTATACACTGATGCCATTGAGTTTGATTCAGGTAGTAATCTTCAAAAAGTGGAATTAGTAACCTTAGTTAAAGACGCAGTATTTATTTATCCGCAACGCTTTTTAAACTCAGAAGGCCAATACATTACGGAAACCTTAACCTTTGACGTAGATGGCGACGGAATGGATGATGAAACCACCATAGAAGGACGATTTCTTGATGATACAGAACTCACATTCACCAACGAAAAACCTTATGTTATTTATGGTTATGCAGCTGTTGATAATGGTAAAACCCTTAATATTGAAGCTGGAGCACGAGTGCATTTTCATGCCAATTCTGGACTGCTAGTTACTTCTGGAGGTTCTATCAATGCACAAGGGATATTAAGTACTGATGAAGACCTTATGGAAGGTGAAATCATTTTTGAAGGTGACAGACTAGAACCAGCTTTTTCTGATGTACCAGGACAATGGCAAACCATTTGGCTGTTTAACGGAAGTACCAATAATACGTTTAATCATGTGACCGTCAAAAACAGCACTGTTGGTATTTTAAGTGAAGGCAATCAAGATGATGCTTCAAAGTTAAATATTACCAATACACAAATTTACAATTCTAGTAATTTTGGAATCTTAGGAAGAGCTACTTCAATCAATGCTGAGAATTTAGTAATTAACAAAAGTGGCCAATCATCATTCGCTGGGACCTTCGGCGGACGCTATAATGTGGTGCATTCAACTTTAGCCAATTATTGGAATAACAGTTTCAGACAGTTTCCTTCTGTTTTATTGAATAATTATATTGTAGATGAAGAAAATACCTCCTTCACTAATCCTTTAGAAGAAGCCAATTTCACAAATACCATTATTTACGGAAATGATAATCCTGAAATGCTATTAGATAAAGATGGTGATGATACCTTTAACTTTAAATTCACCAATTGTTTAATTCGATTTGTAGATTCTAATAACAACTTCACAGGAGCTGAATATGATTTTGATAATATTGAACTATATGAAAACGTGATATTTAATGAAAATCCTGAATTTTTAGACCCTTTCTCAAATAAACTTCAAATTCCAATTGGCTCTACTGCTGATGGATTTGGTACTGTTGCTGGTAATTTATTCTCGGACATCATTGGTACTATGCGAAGCACTCCTAGCGATTTAGGTGCTTACGAAAGTATTGAGTTTGAGGAAGAAAATTAGTCATCTAACTCTCAAATGAGAATTCTGTATATTTATTAAATTTCAATCAAAAAACTAAACTAATGAAACGTACAGTTACTATTTTACTTTGTATTCTGACTTTTAGCTTAAGTCAAGCACAAACCACAGACAAAGAAGGTGTTAAAAAAGCTTGTATGAATTACCTTGAAGGGTTTTATGAGGGTGATACAGCTAAACTCACCGCGTCATTACAACCCTCTTTAAATAAATTCGGTTTTTGGAAAGACGATAATGCAGATTCCTACAGACAAGTCAACCACATGTCATTTGAAGCAGCCTTGGCATTTGCCAAAAATGTAAAAGAGAAAAAGGAATTTCCTGCTGCTGATGCTCCTAAAAAAGTTGAGATTTTAGATATCAGCAATACCATAGCTTCTGTAAAAGTCACTGCATGGTGGGGAATTGACTATATATTGCTATCAAAACGAGGCGATAAATGGATGATCGAACAAGTGATATGGGAAGGCCCTCTTGAAAAATAGAAATAAAAAAGCAGCTTTTCAGCTGCTTTTTTATTTCTATAGATTATTATTTATGCAAACAAAGGTCTGTGTGACATTAAAGCATTAACTTTTTCTGCAACAGCTTCCAACACACTTTCATTTTCATAGTTTTGAATCACTTCATCTATTAGTACTACAATACCTTCCATATCTAATTCTTTCAATCCTCTCGTAGTTACTGCAGGTGTACCTACACGAATACCAGAAGTCACAAATGGACTCTTATCATCAAATGGCACCATGTTTTTATTTACAGTAATCTCAGCTTTCACAAGAGCTTGCTCGGCATCTTTTCCTGTAATGTTTTTATTTCTTAAGTCAATCAGCATCATATGATTGTCTGTACCACCAGAAATAATATTGTATCCTCTATCAACAAAGGCTTTTGCCATTGCTTCTGCATTCTTTTTCACCTGCAGTGTGTAGTGCATAAACTCATCAGTCAAAGCTTCTTCAAAAGCAATAGCTTTCGCAGCAATGATATGCTCTAATGGTCCTCCTTGATTACCAGGAAATACACCAGAATCTAACAATGATGACATCATTCGTAAGCTTCCATTCTTTAATTTTAAGCCAAAGGGATTTTCAAAATCTTGTCCCATCATGATCATTCCTCCTCTTGGTCCACGTAAAGTTTTATGTGTAGTTGTCGTTACAATATGACAATGAGGTAAAGGATCATTTAAAATACCTTTAGCAATCAATCCAGCTGGATGCGAAATATCAGCCATTAATATTGCACCTACACTATCAGCAATTTGTCTGAAACGCTTAAAATCCATATCACGAGAATAAGCAGAGGCTCCAGCAATAATTAATTTTGGTTTTTCGGCTTTCGCAATGGCTTCCATTTTGTCATAATTCAAGGTTCCAGTGGCTTCATCAACACCATAAAAAACAGGATTGTAAAGCTTACCTGAAAAATTAACAGGAGAACCATGAGTTAGATGTCCACCATGAGATAAATCGAACCCTAATATTTTATCGCCTGGATTTAAACAAGCGGCAAATACAGCTGTATTGGCTTGACTTCCAGAATGTGGTTGTACGTTTACGTAAGCAGCTCCAAACAAAGTCTTTGCCCTATCAATGGCCAATTGCTCTACTTCGTCAACCACTTCACAGCCACCATAGTAGCGCTTTCCAGGATAACCTTCAGCATATTTATTAGTTAATACAGAGCCTGCAGCTTCCATCACTTGCTCGCTCACAAAATTTTCTGAAGCAATAAGCTCCAATCCGTTAATCTGCCGCTCTTTTTCCGCTTGAATTAATTCAAAGATTTGTTGGTCACGTTGCATTACTATACCTTATTGTTAAATTAGCCTCAAAAATAGTAAACTTGATTAGTTTAATTCATCAAATAATATATATTTACATAGAATTTAATAACAACTAATTAACAAAATATGCCTTTATCAGCAAATAATCCAGACAGAACATCATGGTTACATGTCGATAAGAACTCAGATTTCCCAATTCAGAATATTCCTTTCGGCGTTTTCTTAACACGTGATGATATTATTACCATTGGAACACGCATTGGTGATACAGCTATTGATTTAGGTGCATTGCATCAATTGGGTTACTTTGATGGTATTCCGTTAACGGATGATATTTTTCTTCAGGATACATTGAATGATTTTATTGCTGATGGACGAAAAACTTGGCGTTTAGTTAGAAACAGAATTGCTCAAATTTTTGATTCTGAAAACACAACTTTAAAAAATAACAAACAGCATAAAGAAATTGTATTGTTTCGTTTAGATGAAATTGAAATGCAACTTCCAGTACAAATAGGTGATTATACAGATTTTTACGCGAGTAAAGAACATGCCACAAATGTTGGTACTATGTTTAGAGGAGCAGAAAATGCTTTAATGCCTAACTGGTTGCATATGCCTGTAGGCTATCATGGCAGAAGTTCGTCTATTATTCCTTCTGGAATTCCAATTCATAGACCACAAGGACAAACCATGCCTGATGGTGCAGACAAACCTGTTTTTGGACCAAGTAAATTGGTTGACTTTGAACTAGAGATGGCCTTTATTACAACTGATGCAAACGACTTAGGTGAGCCAATTCCGATAGAAGAAGCTGAAGATTATATTTTTGGTTTGGTCTTATTTAACGATTGGAGTGCTCGCGATATTCAAAAATGGGAATATGTGCCTTTAGGTCCATTTCTTGGGAAAAACTTTGCGTCTACAATTTCACCTTGGATAGTAACTTTAGATGCCTTAGAGCCTTTTAGAGTTGAAACACCAAAACAAGATCCAAAACCACTCCCTTATCTAAAGTTTAAAGGCAAAAAGAGTTTTGACATCAGACTTGAAGCTGCTGTAAAACCAAAAGGTGCTAAAGAAACTATAGTTTGTAAGTCAAACTTTAAATACATGTACTGGAATATGGCTCAACA
>CAZRDG010000025.1:0-15326 GCA_964598775.1 uncultured Lacinutrix sp. | reverse complement strand
AGTGTTAATAAAAATGCCGAATAGAAATTCAGCATTTTGAAGTTGTAACAAATATAATAAAAGATGCTAAAGAAGTTAGTTCATGCGTTTAATTCTTCCGCCTAAAGCAGTGTTTTCTTTAACTTCTTTTGGGTTTCCATAAATAAATACATCTCCTCCTGCCCTAATTTTGATATCTAAAAGTTCCGTTGCATTCATATATGCTTCACCTCCTGCCCTAATAGCAACTTTTGCATTAACAGATTCTAAACTTTCTGCTTTTAAAATTCCACCAGTACCAATGGTTACATTTTGATTATCTGTTTTACCAATTAATTCAACTATTCCACCTGTTATGGCTTTTATTTTAGTTTCTTTAGTTTCTATGTTAAGTTTAATAAGTCCTCCTTCTTGTGCCTTAAGCTCAACTTCAAATTGACTTATTGGTTCTTCAGAGCTTACATAAGCGCCTTCGTTTACGTCTATAATATCAAAGCCAGTATAAAATAGCTTCACATTGGTTTTATTTCCATCAAAGCTTTCTTCTAAATTCAGTCTGATTTTTAGGGTTCCGTCTTTATTGATGATAACAACGTTTTCAGCGTTTTCTCCGGTAATTTCAACTTTATCTTCTCTACCTTTTATAAGTTGCACATTAATAAGATCATAAACTTTAAGTTCAGTAAACTCACCAATAGTTTTTATTATTGGTTTTTGTCTTTGAGCATTTACATTTAATGTAGTTGTAAAAACTACAGCAAAAGCGAGGGTTTTAACTTTATTTTTCATGAGTATAAATGTATTTTAAAAGCTTAATAGCAAATATTATTCCTTTTTTCCAATAAGTGAAAAATCTAGGTGTTTTTTTACCAAATCCGCTTGTTTTACTTTTACAACAACTTCATCACCCAATTGATACATATTTTTTGTGGCTTGACCAATTAATGCATATTCGTCTTGATCAAATTGATAGTAATCGTCTTTGATATCACGAATTCTCACCATACCTTCACACTTATTTTCTATAATTTCAACATAAATTCCCCAATCTGTTACACCTGAAATTACTCCAACAAATTCTTGGTCTTTATGATCTTGCATAAATTTAATTTGCATGTATTTTATAGAATCTCGCTCAGCTTTTGTTGCTAGATTTTCCATGTTCGATGAGTGTTGACATTTCTCTTCATAAACCTCTTCACTAGGAGATTTTCCTTTATCTAAATAGTGTTGTAACAACCTATGAGCCATTACATCTGGATAACGACGAATTGGTGATGTAAAGTGACTGTAATAATCAAATGCTAAGCCATAATGACCAATATTATGAGTGGTATATTCGGCTTTACTCATACTTCTAATAGCAAGTGTATCGACTAAATTTTGTTCTTTTTTACCATTAACATCGTGCAATAATTTATTTAACGAAGCTGTGGTTGTTTTACGATCTTGAAAATTAAGTTTATAACCAAATCTACCAACGATGTTTTGTAGAGCAGCTAATTTTTCGTCATTTGGCTCGTCATGTACACGATATACAAATGTTTTCTTTGGTGACTGTTTTCCAATAAACTCAGCTACTTTTTTATTAGCTAATAACATGAATTCCTCAATCAATTTATTAGCGTCTTTACTCGTTTTAAAAAACACTCCTACAGGATTGTTTGTTTCATCTAAATTGAATTTTACCTCAACTTTATCGAATGAAATAGCACCATCCTTCATACGTTTTTTACGCATAATTTTAGCGAGTTCATCTAATTTTAAGGTGGCGTCAGCAATAGCTTGATCTGTTTTATAGGCTTTACCTGTTAAAGAAACTTCTTTCGGAATTTCATTGGACTTAGTTTCGATAATACTTTGAGCTTCTTCATAAGCAAAACGTGCATCACTATACGTTACTGTGCGGCCAAACCATTGATTTTTCAACTCTGCTTTATCGTTGAGTTCAAAAACAGCTGAAAAGGTATATTTCTCTTCATGTGGTCTTAATGAACAGGCATTATTTGATAGTACTTCTGGTAACATTGGTACTACTCTATCTACTAAATACACACTGGTTGCACGTTCGTAGGCTTCATCATCAAGAATAGTTCCCTCTTTTACATAATGTGATACATCCGCAATATGAATTCCTATCTCGTAATTTCCATTTTTAAGAACTTGAAATGATAAGGCATCATCAAAATCTTTTGCATCTTTTGGATCGATAGTAAAGGTTAAAACATCACGCATATCGCGACGTTTCTTTATTTCATCAGGTTGAATTGATGTATCTATTTTATTTGCAAATTCTTCAACTTTATGAGGAAATTCATAAGGTAAACCATACTCAGCTAAAATGGAATGTATTTCTGTATTATGGTCTCCTGGTTTTCCAAGAACTTTAATTACTTTTCCAGTTGGAGAATCTTGTTTTTCTGGCCAATCTTCAAGTTGAACAAGGACTTTATCGCCATCTTCAGCCTTAAAGGTTTTATTGAGTGGTACAAAAATATCCACATACATTTTATTGCTATCTGCAACAACAAATGCATAATTTTTATGCTTTTGAATCACACCAACATACTCTGTCTTGTGTCTGTTTAATACTTGAGTTACTTCTCCTTCAAGTTTTCCACGTTTTCTGCGTTTATACACATATAATTCTACTTCATCACCATGAAGTGCTTTATTTACATTATTTGAGGCGATGAATATATCATCATCAAAATCTTCGCATATTACATAACCAGAACCTCTAGCAGAGGCATCAAAAATTCCAGTATAATATTCTGAAGATACTATAGCTTTAAATTTACCTCTATCTACTTCTTCAATTTCTTGTTTTGCTTTTAAACGATGTAAGGTTTTTATAATTTGATTTCTGCTACTTGCATCATTCACGCCAAGTTTAGCAGCTATTTGTTTATAGTTGAACGTTTTATTTCTATCTACTTTAAGTATGGTGTGGATACTATCTGTAAGATTATGTATTTTATTAGAACTGTTTTTTCTTTTCTTTTTAGTCATTTAATTTTTATCATATTCATATTCCTAGAGTTAGGAATGTATTATTTTTTAAACTTAATTGTTTAGTGAAGAAGGAGTATTAAGTTTTTACAAAGTTACATTATATATCTTTAATAGATTATTAGAAAATTTCACTTATTCACATTTAATATAATAATAACTATTTCTTTTTTAAAATTTAAAATAAAAATGGTGATTATTATTGTTTGTTAATTACTAGTATAACTTTTTTAGAATTTGTTTTGATGTTAAGTTATCTTCTAACTATTTAAATGTAATGAACAACTTATTAATACTTTAAATTATTTATAATTAAGAGGTTAATGGGTTTAATTAACAAAACAATTAATTAGATATTAACACATAATAACTGATAAAATTTTACTCTTTTTATGTTTGTAAGCGTAAATTTATGGTTGACAAAACTTCAATCACTTACAATAACTAAATTTGGATAATAACGTTCAAATGTTAAGTAGAAAAATTATTAGAACCACATAAAATAAGTTGTTAGAAGTAATGATGAGTTATTAACAATTAATTAAAAAGTAACTAACAACTTTAAAACAGCTCAAACTTATATTTTGTAATTTTATAGACAATAAAAAACAATTACTAAAAAGCATCTTTTATAGAAAGATTTCGTCTTTTTAATATATAAATTAAACTCAACCATGAATATATCAATTGGAAACGATCACGCTGGAACCGATTACAAATTTGCTATTGTTAAATTATTAAAATCTAAAGGAATAGATGTTACTAATCACGGAACAGATAGTAATGATAGCGTAGATTATCCTGATTTTGTACATCCTGTTGCAAAGGATGTAGTTAATAAAAATTCAGATTTTGGAATCCTTATCTGTGGAAGCGCTAATGGTGTGGCAATGACAGCAAACAAATATCAAGAGATACGTGCAGGAGTATGTTGGACTAATGAAATTACAGAATTAACACGTTTACATAATAATGCCAATATTATATGTATACCTGCAAGGTTTACATCAATTCCACAAGTTTTAAAAATGGTAGAAACTTTTTTAAATACAACTTTTGAAGGTGGAAGACATCAAAATAGAGTGAATAAAATCCCTGCAACGTCTTGTTAAATGAGTCACTCACATTCTCATAACCATTCACATGATAATCATGAAAATTTACAAGGTAGAAATCTTCTAATTTCCATCTTTTTAAATATTATTATTACAGCAGCTCAAGTTGTTGGTGGTATCATTTCAGGAAGTTTAGCCCTGTTAAGTGATGCTTTACATAATTTTAGTGATGTTATTTCATTGGTTGTAAGTTATGTTGCAAATAAGCTTGCAAAAAAGAAAGCCTCAATACAAAAAACCTTTGGTTATAAACGCGCTGAAATTTTAGCAGCATTTATAAACGCCTCTACTTTAATTATTGTAGCTGTTTTATTAATTATAGAAGCTATTGAGCGTTTTCAAAATCCTCAAGAAATTGAGTCAGGATTAGTGATTTGGTTATCAGGTATAGCAATAATAGGTAATGGTTTAAGTGTTCTTTTATTAAAAAAAGATTCTGAAGCTAACATGAATTTAAAAAGCGCTTATTTACATCTATTAACTGATATGATGGCAAGTGTAGCGGTATTAATTGGCGGATTGTTAATGAAGTTTTACGATGTATTTTGGGTTGATAGTGTATTAACATTTTTGATTGCGATTTACTTAATTTGGATGGGTTACGATCTATTAAAAACATCAACTAAAGTACTGATGTTATTTACACCTGAGGATATACCAATTGATAAAATTGTGTCAGAAATAAATAGTTTAGAAGGTATAAAAAACACGCATCATATTCATGTTTGGCAACTCAATGAAGAAGAAGTTCATTTTGAAGCTCATATCGATTTTGAAAAAGACATACAACTATCTGAATTTGATGATATTCTCCATGAAATTGAAGAAATACTTTTTCATAAATTTGAAATCAATCATGTAAATATTCAGCCAGAGTTTGGTAAATGTGATGATAAAGATGTGATTGTTCAAGATTAAAGATTATGCTAGAAATAACAATAAAAACCTTTCAAGAACTTACAACAAAGGAGTTGTATGATTTAATTCAACTTCGAGTTGATGTATTTTGTGTAGAACAAAATTGTGTGTATCAAGATTTAGATGGTAAAGATGAGAAGGCAATTCATGTTATTGGTAAAAAGAACCATAGAATTATAGCTTATACTCGTGTGTTTAAACCTGGAGATTATTTTAAAGAATCTAGCATTGGTAGAGTAGTGGTGAGAAAAGATGAACGTCAGCATAAGTATGGATACGACATCATGAAAGCTTCGATACAAGCTGTAAAAGATTATTTTAATGAAACCACCATTAAGCTTTCAGCACAAACTTATTTGCGAAAATTCTACAACAATTTAGGGTTTAAAGAAATAGGAGAGGAGTACCTCGAAGATGGTATACCTCATATCGCGATGGTCAATCACTAATTTTCTTTACCAACATGTGTAATTAAAATTTCAACACGTCTGTCATACTTTGGATCTCCACCAAGAGGAAATTTTCGTCGTAAACCAACATATTTCATTCTGTGTTTTTCAACACCTTGCTGCAGTAAATAGGTATAAATAAATTTAGCTCGGGAAATGGATAAATTCCGTTGATTTGTTTTTCTATCAATAGCGTCATAGGTATCATGCGTACAACAAACATGACCTTGAATGGTAAAATAAATATTTTTACGCTCCACTAAAATATCAGCAATCTCTTTTAACGTAGGAATTGAGTTCGGCATTATAGTGCTATAACTAGTTTTAAAATAAATGTTCTTCAAACGGATTTGATCACCTACTTTTAGGTCACCTTTAAGCATGGATTGTGTGGTAGGTTTTTCAATATTATTTTCAGAAGATCTTCCAGACACTACAATTTCAACGCGTCTGTTATTTTGTCTTATTTCAGGAATATTCGTGGAATTTTCTAATTCCAATTCACCTTTTCCATCAATAACCTTGAGTTGTTTTTCAGAAAATTCACTATCTAACAAATATTGTTTAATAGTTTCAGCTCTTTTTTTAGAAAGTAAAAGATTGTATTCTGTTGTTCCTCTGTCATCACAATAACCATTAATGGTTATCGCTTCAATAGTAAAGCTGTCTAAAGATGAAATAAATGCATTTAAGCGTCTTTCTTCATTGAGATCAATATTGTATTTATCAGTTTCAAAAAAGACGTCGTGACGCAATTCTTGAGCAGAAGCCGATAAGCTGATAATAAATAGTATGTAGATGAAGCGCAGCATGGTTTTATGTTAACATAAAACTAAATATAGTGCATAAAATTTAAAACCAGATTAAATAGCACCTTAAGGCTTTAAATAACCGTTATATTCACGTGGATTGGTTAAAATACTAGAGGCCTTCTTAACTTCTGAGTTATTAGCTAAAAAGTATTTATACAATCCTTCTCTGTAAAAATAGCGCTTAATAATCTCATTTTCTAACAAGGTTATTAATTGTTCTTTATTTGTAGAAATAGCTTCGCTTTTAACAGTGTTTAGTTTTGAAATGAGTGTATTGTAGGCTGCTTTTAAATCATCATCCAACTCCTCTTCTTTTGCCACATCCAATACTTTTGTGAGCGCGTCTTCGGTTTTCGTTTTAAATGCGAAATTGTTCGATTTTAAATACGAATTAAAGTCGTTAAAATCTGAATCAGACAACTCAAAAGACATCAAATCTGACACGGAATTATAATAATAGTATTTGGTAGCGTAATTAAAAATATAATCTTGCTCTTCTATATGTTTTGCTAAAGTTGACATCTTAGATTCAGCCAATTCCAAATCTGGCATTACACCTCCACCATCAAAAACAGGACGACCATTCTTGGTTTTAAAGGCATTATAGTTTTCTTGTTTTACTCTAACAGCATTTCCTTTTTCATCTCTATTCCAGTAATCTAGCGATTGAATACAGCGACCAGAAGGCGTATAATATCTTGAAATAGTAACTTTTAACTGTGTACCATAAGTCAAGGGTTTAGGACGTTGCACTAAGCCTTTTCCAAAACTTCTAGACCCAATGACAACGGCTCTATCAAGGTCTTGCAAAGAACCAGAAACAATTTCACTCGCAGAAGCACTACCACCATCAATTAAAACCACCAGCGGAATTTGTAAATCTAATGGTTCGTTTTGAGTGGTATAAGTTCGGTTGTATTTTTCAACTTTCGATTTTGTAGTTACTACAACCTGATTTTTAGGAACAAATAGGTTGACAATGTTTACAGCCTCTACTAATAAACCACCAGGATTTCCTCTTAAGTCTAAAATGATTTGTTTAGCGCCATCAGCTTTAAGAGATTTAATAGCATTTGCAGTTTCTCTTGATGCAGTTTGTGTAAACTTAGATAAAGCTACGTATCCAACGGTTTCGTTAACCATATCGTATAAAGGCACAGCTTTAGCTTCTACTTCTTGACGAGTAATGGTTGCCGTTTTTGTCTCGCCCTGTCTTATATAGCTAACATTTACTTTTGATCCAGAAGCACCTTGAAGTAATTCACCAGCATCGTCTTTAAAGTCTGCAACCACAATGTTATCAACTTTAATTATTTCATCTCCAGCTTTTAGCCCAGCTTCATCTGCAGGATAATCTTTAAAAGGCTCAACAATAACCAATTTATCTTTTAGTGTTTTTACCGTTGCTCCAATTCCTGTATAATCTCCAGTATTGTTTATTCTTGAGGCTTCAACATCTTGCTCGTTAAAAAACACAGTATATGGATCAAGGTCTGCTAACATGTTTTTAATAGCAGTATCCATTAAATCTCCAGGGTTGGTTTCATCAACATAATTCATGTTGATTTCCTTGAAAAGCGTTGTAAATATTTCTATTTGTTTAGCGATTTCAAAAAAATCACTTTTATATGCGGTGGCTGTTAATAAAACCATTATGGCTAAGAATGGGATTATTATTTTCTTTTTTATTAACTTTTTCATGCTTTTTTCTTTAAGAATTGACTTCAACAAACTTTTGAAGCAACTTTTTCATGGCTTTGTCTGTTTGTTCAAACGTAGGTTTATCATTGCCAATGTACAAAATCATCAACGCATATTGTGTTGTAATGTTGTTAAAATAACTGTTTTTGTTTAACCTGTAGGCCTCTCGTATAAGCCTTTTAACTCTATTTCTTTCAACTGCTTTCTTAAAGTTTCGTTTACTAACAGATACACCACACTTTACCTTAACAGGTTCGTCAAATTCTGTTATAATAAAAACTAAACGCAATGGAAATGCCACAACCGATTTACCTTCGTCAAATAGTTTTTCGATTAGAACCTTGCTTTTTAGTTTTTCAATTTTAGAATAAGTGGCTTTCATATGTATTGGCAAAAGTAAGAATATCTTAGTCATAAACACACTGAAATGCTGTATGATAAATATCATTTTTTATAAGGAATAATGGCTGTAACTTGACCGATGATGAACTGTTAAATATGAAACTATGGGAGATTTGAATATTATAAAACTTTCAAAAAAACAGGATAAGTCAAACTATATTCATCATTTAATGAGAGATGTTGAGGCTCTTGATTTTATGATTGAAAATGATTTGATTGAAAAAGAACCCATTAGAATTGGTGCTGAGCAGGAATTTTGCTTGGTTGATAATAGTTTTATACCCAAAAATAATGCGTTAGATATTTTAGAAGAAATCGATGATGATCATTTTACCACCGAAATAGGAAGCTACAATCTTGAATTAAATTTAGATCCTTTGGAGTTAAAAGGCAACTGTTTTTCAACCATGGCTTCTCATTTAGAAAAACTTTTAGATAAAGCACATAAAGCAGCGTCAAAAAGGGAGACCAAGATCGTTTTAACAGGAATATTACCAACACTTAGTTTAAATCAAATTGGGATTGAAAACATGACTCCTATTCAAAGGTATGGTGTTTTAAATCAAGCTATCAAGGAAACTAGAAAACAAGATTTTGATATTCACATAAAAGGTGTTGACGAATTAAACATGCTGCATGATTCAGTCATGTTAGAAGGGTGTAATACAAGTTTTCAGATTCATCTTCAAATACATCCTGACGATTTTGTTGATAGTTATAATTGGGCTCAAACTATTTCAGGACCAATATTAAGTGTGTGCACAAACTCACCTTTATTATTCGGGAAAGAATTATGGAGCGAAACAAGAATTGCACTATTTACACAAAGCGTAGATACTAGGGCAAATTCGTTTTTATTAAACGAAAATCAATCGAGGGTTAATTTTGGGCGAGACTGGCTTCAAGGCTCAGTAACCAATATTTTTAAAGACAACATTTCGAGGTTTAGGAGCTTGGTTTCATCAGAATATATTAAAGACAGCTTAGATATGTTGTCAAATGGTGAAATACCAAGACTTAAAGCGCTAAACCTTCATAATGGCACTGTTTATAGCTGGAATAGAGCCTGCTATGGTGTTGGAAATAACAAACCACACTTAAGAATAGAAAACAGATATATTCCTTCTGGACCAACAATTTCTGATGAAATAGCTAATATGATGTTTTGGATTGGTGTCATGGTTGGTAGACCTAAAAAATACGACAGTATTCACGAGAAAGTAAATTTTAAGGACGCCAAATCTAACTTTTTTAATGCAGCTCGTTACGGAATGGCAACTCAGTTTATTTGGAATAACAAGTACGTATCCAGCCATAAATTAATTTTAGAAGAGCTTTTGCCAATGGCTTATAAAGGTTTGAATAAACTTAATATTGAACCCAAAGATGTGGAATATTATTTAAAAATTATTGAAAATAGGGTTCATACAAGAACAGGCTCTCAATGGACGATTACTAGCTATCGTAATTTATTAAAAACTCATAAGCCGTTTGAAGCTGCCCAAATTCTTACATCTAAAATGTATGAAAAACAACAAAAAGATTTTCCAGTTTCATCCTGGAAGCTATTGACAAAGCACGAATTGGTAAAGACAGAAAACGTGAAATTGGTCAAACACAAAATGAGTTCAGATATTTTTTCAGTTGATCAAAATGATAGTATTGAGCTTGTTTTAAACATCATGAAATGGAAAAACATTAATCACATGCCAGTTATAAATTCAGGCATGGAATTGGTTGGACTTATCACTATGAAAGACGTAAAAACCTACTTTAATAATGAGGAGCCCTTAAAGGAGTCTGTTAAATACTTTATGACAAAACAATTAATTACCACCCATGAATTTGAAACCATAGAAAAAGCAAAAAAAACAATGATAAAGCATAAGATAAACAGCCTACCAGTTGTAAGAAATGACAAGTTAATCGGTATAATAACTTCAAACGATATTTAGGATGGTAGAGGTTTTTAGTAAAGCAATAAATAAGTCTGTATCAATAGACAGGGTTCTTTTTGAGATAAAAGGGAAAAAAAATGGACCTACAGTTATCTTCTTTGGAGGTATTCATGGCAATGAACCAGCAGGTATTTTTGCTTTAGAGACTGTATTGAATAAATTGGAAACGAAAAATGTAGGAGGAAGTATATATGCTATCACTGGAAATCTGAAAGCCCTAAAGGAGGGAAAGCGATATATTAATAAAGATCTTAATCGCTTATGGACTCAAAAAGAGATTGACGCGTTATTACAATCACGTAGTCTTGTTTCAGAACACCAAGAGCAATTAGAAATTTATTATTTAATTCATAAGATTCTTTCAAAGAATCAAGGCCCTTTTTATTTTATAGATCTTCACACTACTTCAAGCAAAACATTACCATTTATTACAATAAATGATGCTATTATAAACCGTAAGTTTTCAGAACAATTTCCGGTACCAATTGTTCTCGGTATCGAAGAATATTTACAAGGACCATTGCTAAGCTATATAAACACACTTGGTTATGTGTCTTTGGGTTTTGAATCTGGACAACATAACAGCAAAAATGCAATTTCAAATTGTATTGCATTTATAAATTTAGTGTTGAAGCAAACCAAGATTGTACCACATTTAGATTTTGATAAGAATCATAAAATTCTAAAAACAGCTGCTCAAAACATTGATAAATTTTTTGAAATAGCTTATTTACACCGAGTCGATAATGTTGACACCTTTGATATATTACCAGCGTTTAAGAGCTTTGAAAGAATAAAAAAAGGTGAGCTAATAGCAAAGCACAATAACAAGGAAATAACCGCAAGATATAGTGGAAGAATATTTATGCCATTATATCAAAGAAATGGAAATGAAGGTTTTTTTCTCATTAAAAAAATCCCAAAATTCTTTCTTAAGCTCTCCATCTTTTTAAGACATATCAAAGCAGATAGGCTCTTTATTTTAATGCCAGGGATCTCTTGGCACACTAAAGAAAAAGGAGTGCTAAAAGTGAACCTTAAAGTAGCGAAATATTATGCAAAGTCTATTTTTCACTTACTTGGCTATAGAAGCAGGGAAATAGATGAAAATCAACTCTTTGTCACCAATAGAGAGCATGTTTCTAAAACTAAAGATTATATTAATGAACCTTGGTTTTAGTCCTTTTTTGTTTTGCTTTCGTCTTTAGTAATTTCTAGACTTACAATATTATTAGTATTGTTAATGTCTGCCATTCTTCCTTTAGGGTCAATGGTAATGCTTTTGATCTTGCTTTTTTCAATATTTAAATTAAATCCAAAGGTGTTGTTAGCCCAAGACCAATCAGGCAAAACTTTCGTAGATTCTGTAGTTGGTTTTTCGCCGCGCATCATTTCTAATGGAATGTAAAAATCTTGAGATGTACCATCAAGATACTCAATTGTTAAATCAATTGGCATTGGCATTAACCCTTTACGCTCTAGAGTAATATTGGTCGTATTTTCTGTAGCTTCAACAGATTTTATACCATAATCAATGGTGTTTGTGGTTTGAGCAAAATCTATTAAATACCAATCGAGCTCCAAACCAGACACTTTTTCAGCAGAACGAATAATATCATTAGGCACAGGATGCTTAAAGGCAAAATCGTTAAAATATTTTTTTAATGTGGCTTTTAAATTGTCTTCACCAATAACATAGCCTAGCTGAGCCAAAAACACTGCGCCTTTACTATATGCTGCTGTACTATAAGCACCATTAACATTATAACGATCGGCATGTGTAGACAGTGGTTGTTCATAACCAGATGTGGCTAAACGAATATAACCTCTATAAGATCCAGCACTAGGATTTTCTTGTTTACGTTCTAAAACCTCATTTGAAGCTTGAGCACTTATATAACTTGTAAAGCCCTCATCCATCCACTCATGCTTGCTTTCATTGGTTGCTAATAAAAACTGAAACCAAGTGTGTGCCATTTCGTGAGAGGTTACGCCAATAAGGCTATTTAAACTTCTTCCACCTGTAATTAATGTGCACATAGCATATTCCATTCCTCCATCTCCACCTTGAATTACAGAATACTGCTTATAAGGATATTTACCAACATTTTCACTGAAGTATTGCATGAGCTTTACAGTGGTTGGTTGTAGCCTTTTCCAATTGTTTAAGCTCTCAGCATCCATTGTACTTTTGTAAAAGAAATGCAACATTGGTCCATCAGGCACCTGTATGCTGTCGTGTATATATTCTGGATCTGCAGCCCAAGTAAAATCATGTACCATAGGAGCTTTAAAGTGCCAGGTTAACTTATCTCCTTTTGAATTAATAGACTTTAAACCATTAGTGCTATAACCATGTCCGATTTCTTCTGAATTTTGAAGGTATCCAGTTCCACCAATAGTGTAATTTTTATCAATAGTTATTTTAACATCAAAATCTCCCCAAACACCATGAAACTCTCTAGCGATATAAGAATCGGCATGCCAACCTTCAAAATCATATTCAGCCATTTTTGGGTACCATTGCGCCATTGATAAGGCAATACCTTCTCTGCTATCTCTACCATTTCTTCTAATTTGCAATGGCACTTGAGCATCAAAAACCATGTCAAAAGTAGTTTTTGCACCTGGTTGAATTGGGTTTGTGAGTGTTACCTCTAAAACTGTGTCAACGACGTCATATTTTAAAGCTTTACCATCTTGAGTTAATGATTTTACCTTGATATAGCCAATTTCACTAGGCTTTAACTTACTAATTCTACTTTCGTAAATGGGATTATCTTTAGTTCCAATATTGTTTACCATTCTACCATCTGGATCCGCAATGTTTTGTAATCGCATATCCATATTACTTCCTGGTTGAAATGCGTTCATGTACAAATGATAATACACCTTTGTAAGTACGTCTGGAGAATTATTGGTATATACTAGCTTTTGTGTTCCTTGATATTGAAAATTTTCAACATTCATATCAATTTCCATTGTGTAATCTACATACTGTTGCCAATAACCAGAATTTTGTGCATTTAAAACTAAACTGATTAAGGCAAATACAGCTAGAAGAATTTTTGATAGTAATGTTTTCATCTGAGAATTAAATTTAATTAGATATTTTGCTTGCCATGATTAAGGCATTGAATGCGTTTACAAGTTTTGAAGAACGTGATAATTCACCAAAAGGTTTTACCTCGTTTGAATTTTCACCTACAGTAACTTTTGCTTTTAAAGGCAATCCAGAATCCATGATAATTTGTTTTACCTGAGCAGCTGACAGTTTTGGATATTGTGATCGGATTAAGGCCGCAACTCCTGCAACTCCTGGAGCAGCCATTGACGTTCCATCTATCGCCTTATAGGTATTATTAGGATACGTTGAATATATGTTAGATCCTGGCGCAAAGACATCAACAGAATTTTTACCGTAGTTTGAATAACTCGCGACTAATCTTGAGCCATATTTTTGTTCGGTTGCTCCAACTGAAATAAAATTATTAGCAAACTCAACGCCATTCTCTTGGTCTGTTGGAAAATTAGGTTTACTATCAAGATTCAAGGATTCATTTCCAGCACCATGAACTAGCAACACATCTTTTGTTTCGGCATAAGCAATAGCATCTTTCACCCATTGACTATGAGGTGAGTAGTATTTACCAAAGCTCATGTTAATAATTTTTGCTCCATTATCTGCTGCATAACGTATAGCCAATGCTATGTCTTTATCATATTCATCTCCATTAGAAACCGCTCTAATTGGCATAATTAAAACGTTGGCCGCAACGCCATTAACACCTTTTCCATTATTTCGTTCTGAAGCAATTATTCCAGCCACATGAGTTCCGTGACTCTCACTTTTATCTCTAGGCCTTACATTGCCATTTCCGTAATTTTTATCATTGATATCATTAGGATTATCGCCAACCACTTTTCTACCATTGAAATTTTTATTAAGACCATAATCTAGCATTTCATTAATACTCTTTAAATTATCTTTAAAAACCTCAATAGCTTCTGGAACCGTTTCAAAGTCATTATCAAAAGCTAAAACCTTTACCGCGTAAATACTTTGTTGAAGCGCTTTATCTTCGGTTTTTATAGCATTAACCTCAACTTCTGAGTAGTTTGGTTTTTTAAAATAATCTGAAAGTGTTTTATGTGATTCTTCAAAAACAGGAATAGCTTGACTATAAAACGATTTAAAGTTAGTGTATTCAGCAAGCTTTTTTTGGTATTCAGCTTCTGCTTCAGCATAACGAGGATGGCTTTTATTTCCACTTGCTAAAAGTCTTACATATTCCAATTGTTCTTGGTAGGCTTCTCCAAGAAAATTCCAGCCATGTACATCATCAACATATCCATTGTTGTCATCATCCTTGTTGTTGTTTGGTATTTCACCTTTATTTGTCCAAATAACATCATCTAAATCTTCATGGTCAATATCAACACCTGAATCAATCACAGCCACTATAACTTTAGTGCCTTTTTTGTTTTTAATGAGTTCGTCGTAGGCTTTGTTGATGCTCATTCCAGGAATTGTATCAGAAATAAAGTCGAGATGTCCCCAAACTTTTTCTTCAGTTTCTGTTAGTTCTGTAAATTTTATTGGTGTATTGTCAATATTCTCAATTGGAGTTGAGACTAATCTTGAGGTACCGCAACCTGTAATTAAAGTTAAAATTAGGGCGCAAAAAAGCAATTTTTGATGTAAAAATTTCATAGGTTAAGCTAAATTAAAATATTTGTTCAGGTGTAAAAACTTCATTGAGACGTACTCCTTTTTCTGTCTGTTTAACTGTTATTATTGGGTTGTGAGCATCATGCTCTAAAAATAAGTAATAATTATTATCTGCCGCTAGATTTAAAAAACGTTCTTTTTCATCAAGTGTTAACAATGGTCTCGTGTCATAACCCATTACAAATGGAATTGGCAAATGCCCAGCAGTCGGCAGTAAATCTGCCATGAAACAAATGGTTTTGTCTTTG
>CAZRDG010000024.1:0-15367 GCA_964598775.1 uncultured Lacinutrix sp. | reverse complement strand
TCTGCTTTTGACCATAACCTGTTTGATCTACAAACTAAAAGTGGCAAATTGGAAGAGCCTATCAAATCTGCAGGATAATTAGTGTCAAGGATATTAGGTAATTCTATAATAACATAATCTGGATGTTGATTTGGTACCTTCACACCTTTAATTGTTAAATCATTATAGGTTTTGGCATTAAAATATGCTTCATCAACCTCATAAGACATAAATTCAGATTCATTTAAATAGTCTGATGGTTGTGCTAAAAAAGGATGATTATAATCAATTCTGGGATCTTGATATCCTAACAATCGATGCAACATTGTAAATTGATTAGAGCTAATCTCTGGCTTATTAAGATGTGAGTGATTTAATACTAAAATTGATTTGCCAGCATGTTTAAGTTTTCTTGCTATATTTTTTGCAATTACCGTTTTACCTTCATTTTTCTGTGTACTAAATAAGGTAATAACTTTTGTTTTATTAGCTGAATCTACAGCCTTAAGGTTATGATTTAAATTCTGCATAAACAGATCTAAAAGTCTTTCTTGAATCCCGATTAAATCTATTTTATTATTGGTTTTAAAAATTTTAGAGAACATTCCCATTGCTGGAATTTTAAGTTTGTCTTCTGCTACTTTTACATTTTTTAGTGTATCATCAAAAAATTTCATCACCAACACAGTACCCAACAATAAGATAAAACTCATAAGTACAACAGCAATTATGATTATTTTTCGTTTTGAAGGAATAGGCTTTAATGGGAAGTATGGTGGATCTACAGCCTTTAAATTACTAGATAATTGTGTGTCTTGGTATTTTAATTTCGCCAAGTTCAATCCATGTAAAATTTCTAAATACTCTTGCTCTGCAACATTAATTTGGCGTTCAATTTTTTTAAGATTAGCACCTGCTGGAGCATATTTTGCATACTGCTGTTGAAATTCAGTATTCTGCTTATTCATTACTTCAATTTTGGCTTTTAGCCCTTCAGTTTCAACCACTTTATCAACCCACTCTGGTAATACTTTTGAAATAGGAACACCCTCAACAGAATTTTGGTAAGTATATAATTGCGCTACACTTGATTTGATTTCGTCCTGAAGAAGAGATGCTTGTTTTTTAAGCGCCTCAACATTTTGTTTGTTTTTTGAATCTCCAGATTTTGCCTCTTGCATGGCAATTTCATAATTCAAT
The DNA here is from genome assembly GCA_964598775.1 of uncultured Lacinutrix sp. Taxonomy (GTDB): domain Bacteria; phylum Bacteroidota; class Bacteroidia; order Flavobacteriales; family Flavobacteriaceae; genus CAJQLB01. The sequence goes on along the minus strand of CAZRDG010000024.1, from coordinate 14,188 downwards.
TCTCCTAATCGCTTTTTGTTATCTAGAATGCGATTGCTTTTGTCTTGAACTAGTTCTTGAATTTCAAGCTTTTGTTCCAATTTTTTTGTAGATGCCTCAGAACTGGCAAGTTCAGCTCGTTTTTTATTGTACTCTACATCCATATCTTCTTTAACAATGGCAACAGCTTTACTTTGCTCGTAATAATTGATAATGCTATTTTCTTGATTAAACTTTAGCAATACAGACTCTATATCCTTTAATTTACTTTCTGATTGACTTAATTGAGCTTGAAAATATTTTATTACAGCATCAGATCCATTTTCTTTTAGGTCCTTGTATTTCTTAATACATACCTCATTAAAAATGGCCAATGTTTGCTGACAAATTCCTGGGTCATCTATTTCATAACTTAGCTTTACTAAATCACTTGTTGAAACACGTATAGCCTTAACTTTAGAAATTGCTTCTATTGAATAATATGGATGATCATAATTTAGTAATGAATAGACAAAATTTGTGTTATCACTTTTCATTAAGTCCATTAAATTAGCGACAGTTTTTTCATAAGCAATACTATCTACTGATTGAGGAATTGTATTAATAGTTGATTCACCTTTTGAATATGAATTTATGACATCAGTTTTAGGATCAGATTTTATGACATATTTATAAATGTCTTCTGGGATATCTTCTTTGATTTCATTGTAAGTCTTTGAAGAAATAAATTTGCTATTAGGCTCGTTTAACAGTAAATGTTGACTTAACAATCTTACAGCTACCTCTTCTTGAGTTTCTCTTGAATTTATAATATTAAGTAAATTATCAAATGCAATATTTGTAGCAAAATAGTTAAATGACTTGTCCATCTCTATTGAAGAACCTGAAGCCAAACCTGTATAAAGCATCGTTTGCGAATAATAACTATGCTTCGGATTACTTGTTAAAAGCATTGCCAAAAACCCAGTGAGAGTAGGAATCATTAAAAGAATGACCTTATGCTTAAGTACTAGTTTTATAAATTCTATAAGTTTCATTTAATACAAATGTTATTTTTTGAGTATAATTTCTGGTTCAAAATTACTAGCAACTAAGAGGTAATTACCTTGAATTTCGTTGGATTGGAATAATGTGTAGATGAGTGAACTCTTTATTGAGTTTAAGTGATTTGACTAAATACAACTCTTAAATCATAAAATCAATTAACTAATTGTTACTATATTCATAAAAAAGTCTCTCAATTTTCATTTTTTGAGAGACTTAATTATAATTTTGTTAGCTAAGCTAATGTTTATCTAATCTCAACGCCAGTTAAGTTTTCTAAGAGTTTTTTTGAAACGACAAAGTCTGATTTAGCCTCCGAAAACTCCGCGGCTATTCTTGAGGTCATATCTGAAATCCTTACATATTCTGAAATGGCAATCAAACCATTTTTAAACTCTTTCTCGACCATCTCCATATTAACTCTGGCATTTCCCAAATTAGACGCTCTTAATTCTAATAAGTTTTGTTTCAAAAGTAGATCTTCGTAATAACGAATTACCAATTCTCTTAATTCATCTTCTTGAGATTTCGCTAAACTTCTCGCTTGTTCTAGTTCTGCTTTAGCTTGTTTTATTTGAGATTTCCTATTAATTACATCAAAAACAGGAATCTTTAAATACAAGCCAACATTATAGTTAAGTTGCTGAGTATTACTAGCTAGATTTACTGTAGAATTATCTCCACTAATTGAGGAAAAATTATTGAACGTCCCATATCTTGTATCAGCTTGAACTCCAAAATTAGTCGTCCAATATTGACGTTTATATTTTAAATTAGATTCCTTAGCTTCAATTTCTAATTTTCTATAGTTAACCATCCCATTATGAACAAGAGCTGAATCAATTAACTCGTTTAGCTGAGGTATCAATAATGAAATGGAATTTGAACTTATGCTACTTTCTGTATTGTTTTGAGCATTAATGTCCTTGCTTGCAACATTAACAACAAATAGCATTGCAATTATTTTATATATATTTTTCATGATTCTTTGGGTAAATTAAACAGTGCTTTTTTGAATTAACCCTGGAAAAGTCCTTAAGATTAATTTCATGTCGTACCAAAATGAATACCTATTTCCTGTGAAGTTATCGGCATATTCATTGTCGAGTCGCATACGTTCTTCTTCAGACATATTTCCTCCTCTTCCTCTCAATTCTACTTGCCATAATCCCGTAATACCTGCTGGTGCTAAAAATCGTTTTGACATGGCATCTTTTGTTAGCAATTCGGCTTCGTAAACTGGAAGTGGACGATTTCCAACAATAGACATATCTCCCTTGATTACATTTATTAACTGTGGCAATTCATCTATACTTGTATTTCGAATAAATTTTCCAACTCTTGTGATTCTTGGATCGTCTAAAATTTTGATAAATGTCGAGTTTTTTGTTTCTATATCTTTTTTCTGCTGGCTATACCAATTATCGCATATTTCATTTTCATTTATATATAATACTGGAGAACAAAAACTACCATCGTCCAACTTACTACACTCAGGGCAAGGTGCATTGAAATTTATTGTCTTTTCTTCTGTATCCTTTTTGTATTGGTTATTCTTCTTCGCCAAATCTTTAATCATTTGATCAGATCCGGTTCGCATGGACCGAAGTTTATAAAAATCGAAGGTCTGACGTCCCACCCTTTTAGCTATATAGTAAACTTTTCCTTTGGATTCTAATCGAATTGCCAACATGGTTAACAACATTAATGGTGCAATACCAATTAATACTAATGAGGCAAAAACAATATCAAATAATCGTTTTGACCATGGGAGCTTGTAAGATTGATCATTAACTTTATTACTTAAAACATCTATTTTAAGACATTGCATTTTATATAAGGACTGCGCTCTTTCAATAATTTGCTGTTTATCTGTTGAAACTGACACAAAATAATCATTAATACCTTTATTAAACGCTGTAGTAAATAGCTTTGCATTGTACTCTTCAGATAGTAAAATGAACGGTATTTTCTTAAAATCATTTCCGTTATTTAATGTGTCATAAAAGAACAAACCTGAATTTCCAGGCAACTTATATTCACATATTACAACGTCGATATCATCATTGCTTTTAATAAAGTTTATGGCTTCAATACTGTTACTTACTGCATTAAATATAATGTTCTTGTCATTTGCAATCGGCTCAAATTCTTCAGGTGAATTCCCTACATATAATATAATCATGTCGAAATAATTTAAATTAGAAATGTTTAACCATTGAATACATTCTACCAAGCACTGGCATAATGAATTGGGAAGAGATTTTTTTTAACAACTTCTTTGAGTTCTTCTGGGTTAAAAGGTTTAGCTAAATAATCTTGTGCACCTATTTGATAACACTTTACACGTTCTTTACTTTCAGTACGACCTGAAAGCATAATTACTGGTGTGTGCTTAGTAAATCCTTTTAATCTAACTTCTTTTAAGAATTCAAAACCATCCATATTTGACATTTGAATGTCGCTGATAATAAGGTCTGGTATATTAGTATCTAACCAATTTAAGGCTTCCAATCCTGAATTTTTTGTAACAACAATAAGCTCTGGTGATAAAAAGTTTTCCAATAACACACAAATGGTTCTTTCATCATCTACAACTAATACTTTTTTCTTCATGATATTAGATTTAATTTTTTGATTTTAAATTATGGTTTTAAAGTACTCAATGGTTTTTATTAACCCTTCATCAAGCTTCACATGCGGAGCCCAATCCAGGTCTTTTTTTGCCAAAGTAATGTCAGGTTTTCTCATCATTGGATCATCAGAAGGCAAAGGCTTATATATGATTTTTGATTTTGACCCTGTTAATTTTATGACTTTTTCGGCTAATTCAAGAATTGTAAATTCGTCAGGGTTTCCAATGTTTACAGGCCCAGTAATTCTATCTTCTGAGTCCATCATTTTAATCATGCCTTCAACCAAATCATCTACATACTGAAAACTACGTGTTTGCTGGCCCTCTCCATAAACAGTAATATCTTGATTTTTTAAAGCCTGAACTATAAAGTTTGAAACAACTCTTCCGTCATTAGGGTGCATTCTTGGACCATACGTATTAAAAATTCTTACAATCTTTATTTTAACATTATTCTGTTTGTGATAATCACTAAATAGAGTTTCTGCTGCGCGTTTACCTTCATCATAGCAAGAGCGTTCACCAATAGGGTTTACATTTCCCCAATAACTTTCAGGTTGCGGATGAACCAACGGATTTCCATAAACTTCACTCGTTGATGCTTGTAATATTTTAGCTTTAACACGTTTTGCTAATCCCAACATATTGATGGCTCCCATTACAGAAGTCTTTATCGTTTTTATTGGATTATATTGATAGTGTATTGGAGAAGCTGGACAAGCTAGATTATAGATCTCATCAACTTCAATAAGATATGGATTGATGACATCATGACGTATTAGCTCAAAATATGGATTGTTAAGTAAATGAACTATATTTTGCTTTTGTCCTGTAAAGAAATTATCTAAACAATACACTTCATGACCTTCATTTAAAAGTCGTTCACATAAATGTGATCCTACAAATCCAGCACCACCAGTAACAAGAATTTTTTTACGTATCATTGTTTTAATTATAAAAATTATACTGCTTCGCTTAATTGAGCCTTTAATGCAAGTTTGGAGGTATTGATTCCTATACAGAAATAATCGAACCCATTTTTAAACATCTCTTCTTTGTCATAGATATTTCTACCATCAAATAAGACAGGTGCATTTAACAATTTGTTTATAATGCTGAAATTTGGAATTTTAAATTCTGGCCATTCTGTTAATACGGCTAAACAATCGGCATCAATTAAAGCTTCGTATTGGTCTTCATAATACGTTATTGAATTTCCAAAGTGATGTTTTGCTTCATTTATAGCAACTGGATCATAAGCTTTGACATTTGCTCCAGCTTTTAAAAGACTATTTACAATTTCTAATGATGGCGCTTCGCGCATATCATCAGTTTGCGGTTTAAAAGAAAGACCCCAAATTGCGATTGTTTTGCCTTTTAAATCGCCATAATAATAATTCAATATTTTATTGAAAAGCACTGACTTTTGATTTTTGTTTACGGCTTCAACGGCTTGTAAAACTTTTAAATCATAATTGAATTCTTTTCCAGTTCTAATTAGAGCCTGAACATCTTTTGGAAAGCAAGAACCTCCATAACCAATACCAGGATAAATAAATTTAGTACCTATTCTACCATCAGATCCAATACCTTTTCTAACATTATTGATATCGGCTCCAACAATTTCACATAGGTTAGCAATGTCATTAATGAAGCTAATTTTAGTAGCTAGCATAGAGTTTGCTGCGTATTTTGTCATTTCAGCTGAAACTACATCCATTACAATTATTGGATGTCCATTTAGTGTAAATGGCTTATATAAATTTCTTAATAACGCTTCTGCTTTTGGACTCTCTGCACCCACAACAATTCTATCAGGCTTCAGAAAATCGTCAATAGCTGCACCTTCTTTAAGAAATTCTGGATTTGAAGCAACATCAAACTCAATTGACACATTTCTTTTTTTCAACTCTTCATTGATAGCTTTTTTAACCTTTAGTGATGTACCAACAGGAACTGTACTTTTTGTTACAACCAATGTATAATCCTCCATGTATTTACCACAATCTCTAGCAACCTGAATGACATATTTTAAATCTGCACTTCCATCTTCATCTGGTGGCGTTCCTACTGAAATAAAAATCACGTCTGAACCTATAACAGCATCTGCTATCTTTGTGGTGAATTGTAATCTGCCTTTAGCCATATTTCTAGAAATCATTTTTTCTAATCCTGGCTCATAAATTGGAATAATCCCCTTATTTAGGTTTTCTATTTTCTTAGTGTCTACGTCTACACAAGTAACATCTATTCCTACTTCTGAAAAACAGGCACCAGTTACTAAACCGACATATCCACTTCCTACAATTGTTATTTTCATAATATTAAATTTTTTAATGTTTAATTATTATATTTAAGCAGCGTTATTTGGCTTAATTTCTTTATATATGTTATTATAATTTTTGCCAATAATTGCAAATTTTTTATTTTTTAATAGAGAGGTTTTATAAAGTTCTTTTAGAACTTCAAATCCATTATTATCAATAGTTTTTACACCATCCATATTTAAGGTTAGGGATTTGTTGTATAGCAATAAAAACTCAAGATGGTTTTTAAATTGTTTAATTGTGTTTGAGTTTATATTACCTTCAACACAAAATATTTCTCCTTGATGTATAAATTTTAACGCCATAATTTTAGTTTTTAAATGACTGGTTTCTAATTATGATACAAACTTATAACAAGGTATTACCTGACGCTTCTATATTTCGATGAGCGCTTGGTTAAGTGTAGATGAATGGTAACTTGATATTGATTAAGCAATAATATCTAATGATAATAAATACATTAATAATTAAAGTTTATAGTATAAAAGCAAAAAAGACAAAAGAAAACTCTTTCGTCTTTAACCTGCTATTATCGTCCTTAATTATTGGGAGGGATTTATTTAAACAAAAAAATAATTATGAAGCATAAAAAGATTGATTTTTCGACTAGCACTATTAAAAGTGTAGACCAAATAACGTAAAGTATTGTTGAACGAGTTTATAAAAGGTTAAGACGCTTCATAAGTTCTGGCCTATTTGATCGGCTTACAGGAATCACATCTTTTTTTATAAGTACACTGTTATCTTCAATATCAATGATTTTTTTTGTGTTAATTACAAAAGAGCGATGCACTTTCAAAAATAAATGGTCAGGTAATTTATCCTCAATTTTCTTAAGTGTTGAATGAACTGTATAATTTTTATCTTCTGTTTTTATGAGAATATAATCGCCTTTTGCTTCAATTAGATAAATACTTGGAATATCAATTTTTATGAGTCGTCTATCAATATTGACATACAAATCATTACCTGAAGAGGTTTCAACCTTTTCTGAAGTAGAAATTGCATTAGTTGATTTATTTGTAAAACTTTCTGCCTTTTTAATTGCTTTTTGAAAACGCTCTTGTGTAATAGGTTTCACCAAATAATCTACAATACAATCATACTCAAAAGCTTCAATAGCAAATTTTGGGTCTGATGTTGTAAGAATTATTTTTGGAGGATTTTTTAAAGTTTGGATAAAATCAAAACCTGTAAATTCTGGCATATGAATATCTAAAAAAATCAAATCGACTTCATTTTGATTAAGATATTTAATGGCTTGAATTGCATTAGGGAATTCGTCTAAAACGATTAGGTTTTTAATGCTCGTACACATTTGGCCAATTATGAGTCTAGCAGTTGCTTCGTCATCAATAATAATACAATTCATAAAAGTAATTAAAGCTGTTTAAGATAGTCAGTTATTAATTGCAATACTGCCTCAAAATCCTCTTGAAGTTCATAATGACCCTCAATTAGATTGTTTTCAAATGCGATAGCAATCTCATAACTCTTTTCTAGGCCTAAAATACTAATTTTATGCTTAAGTTTATGAACAATTTCTGCTGTTAGTTTATTGTTTTTAGACTTTATGTTGGTAAAATAAACTTCTTTTTCAATCGGAAATTCTTCTTTTATGATATCTATTAATTTCCTTTCAAAAGTTTTATCACCTCCTGACATGCTCTCTATGTATGATAAATTAGGTCGTTCCATGTTGCTTTTTTAAAGTAAAGTGAAATGTAGTACCTTCATTTAATTCTGATTCTAACCATATTTCACCTTGATATAAGTCAACAATTTTTTTAACGATTGACAAACCAATTCCTGAAGAGTCTTTGCTTTTATTTAAAGAATGAAATATTTTAAAAATTTTGTCATGGTATTTCTTTTCAATACCTAACCCGTTATCTTTAATAGAAAATTGATAAAAAGATTTTTTTTCCATAAAGTCTATAGTAATAATACCCTTTTCTTTATCATTAAATTTTATGGCATTACTAATAAGGTTCTGAAATAACTGCTGCAATTTAGCTCTTTCACCAAATACAATTGGCAATTGGTTATTCACTATGATGCTTATGTTATCAGGTATAAAATGAATTTGTTTAATGTCATCAATGACTGAATTAATATCTACCTTACGATTTTCAGATTTATCCGAATCTATACTTGAATAGGATAGAATATCTGATATCAGAATTTCCATTTTCTCTAGGGTCGACTCAATTAATTGAATATTATCTAAACTTGTCGTGTCTAATTTCCCCTCATTATCTTCCTTAATCCAAGTAACTAAAGCATTAAGACTGCGCAAAGGTGATTTCAAATCATGAGAAACAATATGAGCGTATTCTTGCAATTCATCATTACTTCTTTCAAGTTTTTCAAGAAGTAATTTATTTTTCAATTCAACCTTTTGCTTTTCTCTTAAATTGATAGCACTTTTGAGCTGCATAGACACAATACTTGCTATACTTTGTAAAGTCTCTAATTGCTTCTGGTTAAAATAATTTTTACTTATATGTTCCGAGTCAATTATACCAATGACTTTTCCATCGTAAATGATTGGAACTGTTATTTCTGAAAATCTTTGTTCATCATCAACTATATAACGTTTGTCTAAACTCGTATCATTAATAATTTCTGAAATTCCATTTTTTGCAACCGCTCCAACAACACCCTTACCTAGCGAAATTTCAATTTTACTCTCAATTTCTTGACTTGAGTTAATTTTTTGACCATAAGCTGCAATTTGTTCAAGACATTTTTTCTTTTCATCCAGAATGTAAATAACACAATCATTTGTTTCTAGATAATCGGCTATACTTCCAGTTATTTCTGAGGCGATTTCATAGATATCAACTTTTCCTAATATTCTTTTAGCAACATCATTAATCATCTCAATGGTCAATGTTTTCTCTCTATCTGCTGTTATGTCTCTAACAATTCCTTGAGCAGCAATAGCTACATTGTTCTCATAAATAATACTTGCATTAATATGCACTAACTTTTGCCTATTTTTATGAGTATTAATTTTTATGATAAAATTTGTTATTGATCCAGTCTCATAAAGTTCTTTAAATTTAGGTGCAACTTTATCAATATATGATAAATCAACTAAACTTAATAAATTAACGTCCACATCGGCATTCTCAAAATCTAATAAATTAACAGCTGCTTCGTTTATTTTTAGAATTTTACCTGATAAATCCATAATAACATAAGCATCAACTATGTTTTCAAAAACCCCTTGCAATTGCGAATTAGTTTTTGCGTACAGTTTCATTAATTCAGTATTGGATTCTTCAAGCTTTTCATTAAGTTCATAGAGTTCTGTAGATTTTTGCTCTAATATACTTTCTGCCTGAAGTCTTGCGGATTTTTCCCTTGCAAGAGCTCTTTTTAGAATATCAATATCTTCTTTATTCACTGGTTTTTTCAATAATAAACCTTACTTCAGTACCGTCTTCATTTAATTTTTCAAAATTAATACTAACTGACTGTTTAAAAAGTTTAAAAGTTTCCAACATTAGCCCTTTCCCCAACATGTATAAAGCCTTATTAGACTTATATACTAATTTCATTGTTGTTTCACTTCGATCTTCCAATTCAAAAGTAGGCAATTGTGCATCTGGATATATCTTTTTTACTTCGACATGAATATGGTTTTCAATAGAAGCAATCAAGTCCATTGGATTTTTATAATGACTAACTAAATTAGGGTGTGCCTTTACCAGCGCTGCAAACAAGTGTTCTGAATAAACCATCAATAAATCATCTACTGAAATATCTGTGTTATGGCTTAAATTGGAAATTAATTGTAACATTTCCGAAAATTCATATGTTCCAATAGAAGTGTAAGCACCATTGGACTCTAACTTTGATTGATTTATTATTTTATCAACCATACCCAATCCGAATTTTTTTTCTACTAAATCCAAAAATTCTGTAAATATTATACCTTTCATTTTTTTACGATCAATTCATTCATACTCCAATAAGATAATAATTTCTCAATTTTACAAACATAATCCTCATATTTTAATGGTTTAATTATATACCCTGCAATGCCAATTTTATAACACTCTAGTAAATCGCGATTATTATTAGAGGTTGTTAAAATCACTGTAGGTATATGCTTTAATCTATTATCACTTTTTAATATACCTAAAAACTCAATTCCATTAATTTTTGGCATATTTAAATCTAATAATATAATATCAGGCAGTTCACTTGATTCTGTTAAAATTGTAAGTGCCTCCTCAACATTATTAGCTATTTCAATCCTATGGTTTAAATTTAATTTGCCAATGGTTCTATTCATTTTCATGACCTCAATAGCATCATCTTCAATTAGTAATATACTAAGTGTTTTCATAAATAAAATATACAAGATAAAATTAATGTATAAAACTAAATTATATACTATTAAAACTGACATCTATTTCGTTAGATTGAGGCTATGTGTCGACGAATGGTTGATGTCTGTGGTTAAGTTGATTTAAAACTTTCGCAATAACTTTTTAGTTTTAAGAAGATTGTAAAACCAAATGCATGTGTTTTTGTAAAATCAACATTTGTTTTTAAAAAGAAGTCCTAATAAAAAGTCATTTTTAATATAGAAACGATCAATCAATAAAATTGAGCTATTGATCGTTTTTATTACAGTCAGATGCGTAACCTTCACAATCTTCTAATATAAAAATAGAGCGTCTGTTTTTATTATGAGCTTCTAACCTTTCTTCTCGAGTTGATAGAGTTCTGATGTATGAGGTTGTATAAAGTGGACAATTTTCTCCCAATCCTACAGCGCTAAGAATTTGACCTTCATGAACTTCTTTACTAATTAAGTAGTATTTTGTTGCGTTTGCTCTTTTTTGTGATAGCCTTAAATTATCAATATTCTTACCGATAGAATCTGTATGTGATTCAATACGTATTCTTAGATCTCTATTTGCTAACAGTAGATTAATAAGTGGTTCAAGTTTCTTCCCTTCATTTGGTTGTATCAAGGAATCATTGAATTTAAATCTAATTGGTTCAACTTTTATCTCGCATGGATAAGGCTTTAATTTAAGTTGAATATTATTAAGTATAGACCCATCAGTATTTGTTATTTTGTGAAGATCATCTTCGTACCTTGATTTACTTCCTCTTAAACTAAAGGATTCATTACAGCTCACCTTAATATTGAAAGATCCATTTGAACTGACTTGAAGTGTATCTTTAATCATGCCTTCTGAATTGATTAATTCAACAATGGCATCATCTAAATAATCTCCTGTTTTTAAATCTGCAATGGTTCCTTGTATAATTTGACGACATTCTTTTTTAAGGTTAAAACTATAAATATCATCATCTCCTTTGGCATATAAAGTGTCACCTAAGTGAATAAATGTATCTCTATTGGATGAAAAATAGCCTTGGTAAGTATACGTCGAATCTTCAGGTGTCGATCTAACAAAATAGGCAAAATCATCTTTCCTACTATTGTAAGGTTCTCCCATTGATTTTACCTTATCTTTTTTATTTAAATCATAGTAGTATATATCCAAAAGTCCTTGTCTATATTCACCATCATAAACACCATCAGAAGAAAAATATAGAATATTATCTTTAGATATGAATGGAAACATTTCTCGTCCTGGCGAATTAACTTTTTCTCCTAAGTTTACTATGGGACCAAAACCAGCATCAGTAATATCAGAATAATAAATATCTGTTTGTCCTTGTGCTTCCGGAAATGGTGCGCAGCTTACAAAATATAATCTCTTGTCATCTGGACTTAGAGCAGGACTTCCAATGGAATAGTTTTCAAGATTAAAATATTCCATAACCTTTTTATCTTCATCAGTTATAGTCCACTTATTATTTTCATCTAATGAGGCTCTATGTAATTTTAAAATAGAAACACCATGCTTGTTATATTTTAATTTACCATTTGGTTTGACCTCGCCACCTGAAAAATACATGTATTTACCATCCTTTGTAATAGCAATAGACGCTTGATGCGCCGCATTGTTAATGTGACTGCTAATCTTCGAGCTATCTTCAGCAATTATTTGAAGAGAATCAGTGGTCACTAATGCCTCATAGAAATCTAAAAATGGATGCTCATTCCATTTATATAATCGCTTATTATGTTTTCTTTTGTCTGTTTTTTCGCGAGCTGAAGCAAAATAAAGTTTATCTCTATTATTAGAATCTTTATAAAAAAATCCTCCAAAATCTGAATATTTAGAGTTGATATTTAAATTTTTTAATGTTATTTCAGAGGTGGGTTTTTTGTTTCCTTCACAAATTTGTAATTCAATATTATCTGGAATATTGCCCGAATTTAAATCTAGCCCATAATAACTTCCTAACACTAGAAGAGTCTTTTTATCTTCATTTACTAATTCATTGATAACATCTTTACAATAGTTTACACTAAGCAAACTCAAGGCCAACTTAAGTCTGTAGCGTTCCATATTATATGATTTTTTGTTTAGCGCTTTTCTATAATATTGAATGGCCATTTCTGGCTGCGAAATGTTATAATAACAATCACCTAAATTGGCAAAAACATGCCAGTTTTTTTTCCCATCAGGAATTCCTTCATATAACGTTATTGCCTTTTTGTACGCAAATTGATCGAAATATTTATCACCTAATTCAACTCGTGTCTCTTGGCCAAATAAAAAGTTTCCATTACATAGCAATAGAATAATTATTAAGGCTTTTTTATAATTTTTCATACCTAATAATATCTTGGTGATGATTCACGTTTTCGTTGATTAAAAACTTCAAACATTATAATAATTTCATGTGTCCCACTAGTATAAGGGCGGATTTCAGATGTTGGTAATTCAAAAGTATATCCGACACGCCAATCTCTGAGCACTTGAAAATCGGACATAAATCCAATGGCTTCATTTGTATTACTAAATCGATAACCTGCTCCTACCCAAAGTTTTTCAAAAAATAGAAAATTAGCAGTTAGATCAGTAGATATTGTTGCTCCATTAGTTGCTTTAATCATGAATGATGGTTTGAATTTAGTATCAAATCCAATATTAAAGACATATCCTCCAGTAAAATAATAACTAGCACGTTCTAAAGCCTTGAATTCGCTATCTGGAACAAAATCATTATTTATTAACCTAGGTGCAGATAACCCTAAATAACCGCGTTCCCATAACCACATAATACCAGCACCAACATTTGATGTCCATCGACTTTCAATATTGCTAATTAATTGATCGTTTGTATTAGATGTGTAAAGTTCATTATCTACACTGAAAGCAGTAAATCCTGCTTTAAGTCCAAAAGCCAATTTTGAAATTTCATTCAATTGAATGGTATACGAAAAATCACCATACATGTATGTAAAATTCTCGAAGCCTAATTCATCATTTACAAATGAAAAGCCCAATCCAATTTTTTCATATTTCAGTGGTGCATGTACTGACAAAGTCTGGGTGGTTGGTCCACCTGCAAAACCTGCCCATTGACTTCGATGCAAACCAATCACATTTAGAGTTTCTCTACTACCAGCATAAGCTGGGTTTATTGCAATAGTATTATACATGTATTGGGTAAACTGAGGCAATTGTTGCGCTATCGATGGAATGGATCCCATAATTAGAAAAACAAAGAATAATAGTTTTAAGTGGTATCTCATAAATTGGTGATATTATTCGGTGGCAACATAAATGTATCCTTTTATAGTTTCAGTAGCAGCACTATCACTATATGTTATAATATAAAAATATGTACCTGTAGTAATAGTTCCCGAAGACCCTATTGCATTCGACTGAACTCTTCCATTCCAATCATTCTTGTAATCTTTATCTTCAAATATTTTAACTCCCCAACGATTGAATATTTGCAAATGCATTGTGCATCCCGCTGCTCTTGCATCTTGACCATAACCACCAAAAAAAGTGTCATGTATCCCATCACCATTTGGTGTTAAGGCAGTGTCTGGAGCTATTGGGTTGCAATCAAGCGGTATACAATCATCGTGTATTTCAATAATAGCTTCTGTTGGGCAAACACCATCTAAAACATATGTGAATAAATAATCTCCAAGTTGATCTTCGTCATATTCGCCAAATGCATCTAACAAGCTAGATGGATTAAAAATACCTCCGACAATTAGTGTTGTTATTCCTCCATAAGACATATACCATTCACCATTGTTATTGGTACTATCAATACCTATTAACAATGAAAA